>NZ_JAFLMX010000022.1:0-10796 GCF_017849675.1 Alteromonas sp. AO-Serp | reverse complement strand
AATGTTACGTACAAGCCGTCGTCTTTTGCTTCAACCGCAGTCACTTTGGTTTCAAGCATAATGTTATACTTGTCTTTGTAGTCTTTCATGAACACTTTCATGATGTCTTTATCAGCTGCAGGAATTAGCTGGTCTAAGAATTCAACTACATCGATTTTCGAGCCAAGCGCTTCGTATACAGTACCCATTTCTAGCCCGATGATACCACCGCCTAGAACTAGCATTTTCTCTGGAATATCTTTCATTTCCAGTGCGCCAGTTGAGTCGATTACACGATCATCTTCTGGGATGAACGGTAGGCTTACTGGCTCAGAACCCGCAGCGATAATTGCTTTCTCGAAAGTAATAGTAGTAACGTCGTCACCATTTTTTACTTCTAGGGTGTTTGCGCCTGTAAATTTACCGAAGCCTTGTACATGCTTGGTTTTACGCATTTTAGACATACCGCTAAGGCCATTTGTCAATTGCTTAACAACGCCGTCTTTGTATTCGCGGATTTTATCTAAATCGATGGTAGGCTCGCCAAACGATACACCGTGGCTAGCAAGGTGCTTCGCTTCTTTCATTACTTTAGCAACGTGAAGAAGGGCTTTTGAAGGGATACAGCCAACGTTAAGACAAACACCACCAAGCGTGTCGCGTGAGTCTACGATAACTGTTTCAATACCTAAGTCAGCCGCACGGAATGCTGCTGAATAACCGCCAGGGCCGCCGCCCAGTACCACCAATTGCGTTTTAATTTCGCTCATTGTGAACCTCAATCCTGTTCTTGTAGGGTCATGCTATTACTTTTGTGTAATAGCATAACCTAAATGCCACCAAATGGGCTTATAAAATCGTCGAAAATGTTACTGATATTGTAAACTTTTTCGACCTTTTATTTAAAGTATGATTCTGCGTAAGTCAGTTAGGTTTGCAGCAACCTCAGTAGAGAATCTTGCACCTACCGCACCATCGATGACTCGGTGGTCGTATGACAGGCTTAGCGGCACCATTAAGCGCGGCTCAAACTCTTTACCATTCCACTTAGGCTTCATCTCAGACTTAGACACACCTAATATGGCGACTTCTGGTGCATTTACAATAGGCGTAAACGCCGTGCCACCAATACCACCTAGACTAGAGATAGTGAACGTTCCACCCTGCATGTCAGCCGCTTTAAGCTTGCCTTCACGGGCTTTCTTAGATGTTTCAATAAGCTCTTGAGACAGCTGCTCAATACCTTTCTTATTCACGTCACGAATAACAGGTACAAC
Source organism: Alteromonas sp. AO-Serp (assembly GCF_017849675.1). Lineage (NCBI taxonomy): Bacteria > Pseudomonadati > Pseudomonadota > Gammaproteobacteria > Alteromonadales > Alteromonadaceae > Alteromonas > Alteromonas sp. AO-Serp. Next base: position 9,540 of record NZ_JAFLMX010000022.1, on the reverse strand, counting down.
AAGGCCTCCCGGTGTTTCAACCGCAATACCAATGTTGATAAACTTCTTAATGATTAAGCTCTCGCCGTCGTCAGACAGTGATGAGTTGAATACTTCGTATTTCTCAAGCGCTTTCGCTACCGCTTTCATAACGAATACTAGTGGTGTGATCTTAAGACCAGACTTAATTTTCGCGTGGTAAGCGTTTTGCTCTTTACGGAATTCTTCAACTTCTGTGATATCTGCTTCGTCGAACTGCGTAACGTGCGGGATAGTCGCCCAGTTACGGTGTAAGAACGGTCCAGAGATCTTTTGAATTCGAGAAAGCTTTTGTTCTTCAATCTCGCCAAACTTGCTGTGATCAACAGGCTTAACCGGAACGATTTGAAGTACGTTGTCGCCCACAGGCGCACTGCCTGAAGCTGCTGCTGTGCGAGGTTTCGCAAGCTCAGCTTTCACATAGGCTTGAACGTCTTCTTTCAAGATACGGTTTTTAGGACCAGAGCCGTTAACTTGAGTAAGGTCTACACCAAACTCACGAGCAATACGGCGAACCGAAGGAGAAGCATGTGCTTTACCTGTATTCTTGGCTTCTGGCGCTGGAGGCACAGGAGAGCGACCTTGCGAGGCTTCCTGCTGTGACCCTTGTTGAGTCTCTTCTTGCTGTGAGTCTTGTTTAGTCTCTTCTTGCTTAGGCGCTTCAGCAGGCTTTTCAGCTGCACTTGAAGACGAACCACCGCTGGTCTCAAGCTTAACAACCAAGGTGCCTTGCTTAACTTTGTCACCCGCTTTGATAAAGACTTCTTTAATCGTACCTGCATGTGTTGAAGGCACATCCATAGTCGCTTTATCAGTTTCTAGCGTGATAAGACCGTCTTCTTTTTCAACGGTATCGCCAGCTGATACAAGTACATCGATAACGTCAACTTCACCGTCTTCACCAATGTCTGGTACAGCAACTTCGATAGTCTCGCTACCTGAAGACGCGGCTGGTGCTGACTCTTGCTTTGCACTTTCCTGCGCAGCCGGTGCAGATGCTTCAGAAGAAGCATCGCTAGACGCCGATTCACTTGAAGTCGAGCCTGAGCCCGCTACTTCAAGCTTGATCACTACCGTACCTTCTTTCACTTTATCGCCAGTACTGATGAATACTTCTTTCACCGTACCTGCGTGTGTTGAAGGAACGTCCATGGTTGCTTTATCGGTTTCAAGGGTAATTAGCCCATCTTCTTTTTCAATGGTGTCGCCCACTGAAACCAATACGTCGATTACGTCTACTTCGTCGTCAGAACCGATATCCGGTACTGCAACTTCAATCACTTCGCTGCTGCCAGACGCAGCTGGCGCTGCTTCTGACTTGCTTTCGTCTTTTGGTGCTTCTTCTTGCTTAGGTGCATCTTCTTTAGAAGATTCATCTGAAGCGTTTTCTTCAGACGCGCCTTTATCGGCACTGTCACCATTGGCAACTTTCATTTCACCAATCACATCGCCTTCTTTGATTTTATCGCCTACTGATACAGTTAGGCTTACAATCTCACCTTCAAACGGTGCTGGGATGTCCATTGACGCCTTGTCACTTTCAACAGTAACAACGCCTTCATCAGCCTCAATGTTGTCGCCTACGGCAACACATAGCTCGATAACTTCAACTTCGTCACCGCCTACGTCGGGTACGATAATCTTTTGAATATCTGACATATGTAAAATACCTTATCTGGCTTACGCGTAAAGTGGGTTAAGTTTTTCAGCGTTAATTTCAAAACGCTTAATGGCTTCTGCTACCACTTTCTTCTCAACGTCACCGCGCTGAGCCAATTCGTAAAGTGATGCCACCACAATGTATGACGCATTAACTTCAAAGTGAGTACGCAAGTTTTCACGGCTATCGCTTCGACCGAAACCGTCTGTACCTAGGCAGCGGTATTCAGTTTCGATGAACGCACGTACTTGGTCTGAGTAGTTCTTCACATAGTCAGTGGCAGAAATCGCAGGACCTGCGTCTTTCGTAATTACCTGACCAATGTAAGGTACTTTTTGCTCAGCTTCTGGGTTTAGCATGTTCCAGCGTGCTACGTCTTGACCTTCACGCGCTAGCTCGTTGAACGAGGTTACTGAGTAAACGTCAGAAGATACGTTGTAGTCGTTACAAAGAATCTGCGCCGCTTTACGCACTTCGTTCAAGATAGTGCCTGAGCCCATCAACTGAACATTCAGCTTAGACTTGTCATTTTCAACACGCTCAAGCTTGTAGATACCTTTAATGATCTGTTCAGCAACATCATCACCTTCTGGCATTGCAGGGTGCTGATAGTTCTCGTTCATCAATGTTAGGTAATAGAAGATATTCTCGTTATTACCGTACATGCGACGTAGACCGTCTTGAACGATAACTGCTACTTCGTAACCATACGTTGGGTCGTAAGTAATACAGTTAGGAATTAGGTTCGCTTGAACATGTGAGTGGCCGTCTTGGTGCTGTAGACCTTCACCGTTAAGTGTGGTTCTACCCGCAGTTGCGCCTAAAAGGAAACCACGTGCTTGGCTATCGCCTGCTGCCCATGCCAAGTCACCAACACGTTGGAAACCAAACATCGAGTAGTAGATGTAGAACGGAATAGTGGTAGCGTTACACGTTGAGTAAGACGTACCCGACGCAACCCACGATGCCATTGCACCTAGCTCGTTAATACCTTCTTGTAATACCTGACCTTTCTTATCTTCGCGATAGTAAGCGACTTGGTCGGCATCTTGAGGTACGTATTTCTGGCCTTCATTGGCGTAGATACCTACCTGACGGAATAAGCCTTCCATACCGAATGTACGGGCTTCATCAGGAATAATTGGCACAATACGCTTACCAATTTTCTTATCTTTTAATAGCGCGTTAAGTACACGTACAAACGTCATGGTTGACGATACTTGACGGTCACCTGAACCTTTTAAGATGGCGTCGAATGCACTTAGCTCAGGAATTTCAAGCTGTTCTTCAGCCTGTTCACGGCGAGAAGGCAAGTAACCACCTAGAGCTTCACGACGCTCGCGAAGGTACTTCATTTCTTCGCTGTCTTCGTCGAACTTGAAGTAAGGTAGGTCAGCAATTTTCTCGTCTGCTACTGGAATATTGAAACGATCGCGGAACGCTTTGATTGAATCAACGTCCATTTTCTTAACGTTGTGCGCTACGTTTTGTGCTTCGCCTGATGCACCTAGACCGAAACCTTTAACCGTTTTAGCAAGGATTACCGTTGGACGTCCTTTCGTATCAATGGCTTTCTGGTAAGCTGCGAATACCTTAACTGGATCGTGACCACCTCGGTTCAAGCGCCAGATATCGTCGTCAGACATGTTCGCTACAAGTGCCGCTGTTTCAGGATACTTGTTGAAGAAGTTTTCACGGGTGTACTTGCCGCCTTTGGCTTTACAGTTTTGGTATTCACCGTCTACCGTTTCGCCCATAAGCTGGATAAGCTTGCCAGATTTATCACGAGCCAGTAGCTCATCCCAGTAGCTACCCCAAATAACTTTCACTACTTCCCAGCCAGCGCCGCGGAACGTACCTTCAAGTTCTTGGATAATTTTGCCGTTACCACGTACCGGGCCGTCTAGACGCTGAAGGTTACAGTTGATAACAAACGTTAGGTTGTCTAGGCCTTCACGAGAAGCAAGACCAATTGCACCCAAGCTCTCTGGCTCATCACACTCACCGTCACCCATGTAGCAGTAAACGCGCTGACCTGAACAGTCTTTGATACCACGGTTAGTTAGGTACTTAAGGAAGCGCGCTGTGTAAATAGCTTGAAGTGGACCAAGACCCATAGATACGGTTGGGAATTGCCAGTAGTCTTTCATCAAGTGAGGGTGTGGGTAAGACGACAGACCATCGCCAGCACACTCTTGACGGAAGTTGTTTAACTGCTCTTCAGTTAAGTTGCCTTCCATATATGAGCGCGCATAAATACCTGGAGAAATATGGCCCTGAGCGAAAATAAAGTCGCCGCCTTGATTTTCGTTAGGCGCTTTGAAGAAGTGGTTAAAGCCAACATCGTAAAGCATAGCCGATGATGCGAAGCTACCAATGTGGCCACCAAGCTCTAGGTCTTTTTTAGATGCACGCAATACAATCATCAATGCGTTCCAACGAATCGCCGCACGGATGCGCGCTTCGATGGTCAAGTCGCCAGGCATTTTTGGCTCTTGCGCTGCTGGGATAGTATTGATGTAGGCAGTAGTTGCGTCATACGGTAGATGCGCTCCGCTGCGACGTGCTTTATCAATAAGTTTTTCGAGTAAATAATGGGCGCGTTCTACGCCTTCCTCTTCTAAAACCGACTCAAGCGCATCAATCCACTCTTTAGTTTCTTGAGGATCTACATCTTGGTGCATCATATCAGACATGGTGCCATCCTATTTTTTGCTTATATAGAAAATCCTCCCTTAGCATTGCCTTTACTCTTAAAGGCGCTAAAAGAAGGAAAACTAAATTACGTTGTACTCACAGTGACCCAATCTGGCTCACCTGCTTTTGCAGTGGCACAGGAAAAACCTGACCGGCCTCTGCGAATGAATAGCTATCTAGCCCTTATCTTATAAAAAGTCAGACTAGTAACTAAATCTCTAATCGTCGCAATGCGCGCTGTACGCGGGTATCGCGTTGATTAATGGTTAATAGCGTTTTTTCAATAAACGCCAAATGCGTATTACATGCCTGACGCGCAGCTTCAGGGTCGCGAGAAGCAATGGCTTCTACAATTTCACGACGCTGCTTAGCAATGTCTTCCACCGCTTCAGGGTGCGCTGCCAGCATGTCAAAGTTTCGTTCAATATTGTCCACCAGCATGCTTTGCATGGTGCTCATTACGTGCAACAACACCATATTGTGTGATGCTCTTGCCATAATGATATAAAACTGTCCTAGCGCCTCAGCTTGGGCACGCTTGCTTTCGTGCGCTTTAGGCGTAGGTACGTCGTTCAATGCTTGCTTCAATGCGTTGTAATCTTCAGGTTGACCACGAAGTGCTGCATAGTACGCCGCCATCCCTTCAAGCGCATGACGAAATTCAAGCAAATCAAATTGAGTTTCAGGACGCTGGCTAACTAAGTCCATTAGGGGGTCTGTCATGGCAGAATTAAGGTTGCGGTTAACAAACGTACCGCCGCCTTGCTTACGTTCTACCAACCCACGTGCCTGTAAATTACCAATGGCTTCCCTAAGCGAAGGTCGCGATACATCAAATTCAAGCGCAAGCTCTCTCTCTGGCGGTAATTTCTGACCAGCCAATAACGTACCGTCGAGTATCATTGACTCGAGTTGCTCGGTAATCACATCAGAGAGTTTTTTTCGCTGCTGCCGCATGCGCGCTACATATCCTTTTATTTAAACCCTGCTCTATAACAATAGCGACGTTATAAGAGCGGTGAATGTAAAAAATAATCGTGGAATATTTAATCACAAACACAATTGGTAATACCATTTTACCTATCTAGTTTAAGGCAGATCGATTTCGAGGTAAATACTCACAAGCATAGCAAAGCATTTACCTTTTGCTGGGTGTTAAGCTTTATTGTTGAATTTGTTAAGAAAAATCAGTAACCGCAAACTGGTCTGATGAGGAAGGGAGAATGCAGTAATAGGGGCAAAGCGCCTGATCTACATACAATTAATAAATAGACCAAACGCCCTTCTAAGCCAAGTAGGCTAGTAAATGTTAAAAATAATGACTATGCAAGACTGCCTACAAGCGTGAGCGCTGATGTTATTACAAGAAGAAAAATAACATTACGTTTTGCTAACTTTACAAGCACCTTCGGTTCTATTGCTGCATTTTCAGCCTGCAACTGCTGTTCATCAGGCGTTAGAATCTCAGCTTTCGAAGAAATTTGTGTAAGCACATCGTATGCAGGTACATCGAACTGAAGTGCATACTTAATCCACTCAGGCAACGCTCGTGAGAAATGTCCCATCATCAACATGCCAAAAGCGGTAACGCGAACAGGAATATAATCGAGCGCAAACATTAATCTTCCCGCAGCGGCTTTTAAAGGGTGATTTGCATCACACAATGCCTCGGTTGTGCTTCGACTCAAGCTATAAAACAGCGCGCCAGGTGCACCAAAAGCAATAAACCACAGCATCACAGCGGCATAGTGTTGATAGTTAAGCCAGGTAAGGTGTTGGCCAAAAGTTTTGCCTTCTGTACCCGCACTTCCGTCACTGTCTGATTGACTTGCACAATGCCCTAATTGGTCGGTGTACATACTGCACGCCTGAAGGTCACCTCGGTCAGCAGCATTCAAAAAACTCTTGTAGACGGCTCGCAATGCAGGGCAGCCAATACAGATGAACAAAATTATGCTTTGCTCTATAAACGTAAGAAATGCGCCAAGTACCCAGTATTCAATTGCTCCCAGCACTACTGCGGGAAGTAAAAGATAGAAATAAAGTGCTGTGGATGAGACCTTTTTAATTCCCTCCTCATCTTCATTTCCTTCTTGAAACTTAATCAACCCTTTATCTTGAAGAAAAGCACGATATTGAGCGGCATACTTTTCAATATGCCAATTAGGTGTTTTTGTTATCAACCGCTCGAGGCTGAGAACTAATAGCAAGCTCATTAACATCATAGGTATTGAGTTTCCTTTTTTCTGCAGTGCGGATTAGTTAAATTATTTAAACCCAGCAACGCGCATTCTATATCTTGCCCAATCGAAAGATGCACCAGGGTCAGTTTTTCGCCCTGGTGCTATATCATTATGGCCTACGATACGCCCTAAAGTGATCCGAGGATAGTATCTCGTAATAAAATCAGTGAGTTCGCCAAGGGCTTGGTACTGTGCATCGGTGTAAGGCAACGTATCAGTACCTTCAAGTTCAATACCTATAGCATAGTCGTTACAGCGGCTGCGGCCTTGAAATGAAGACAGGCCCGCGTGCCATGCCCGCTGTTCAAAGGGCACAAATTGCTCTATTTCACCCGTTCGATAAATTACACAATGAGCAGAGACCCGTAACCCAGCAATTTCTCTATAGAAAGGATGTTCATCAGGATTGAGGGTTCCGGTAAACAATTGGCGAATGCCCGGCGTACCAAACTGTGAAGGAGGTAGTGAAATATTGTGTATCACTAACAGGCTAACGTCTGCGCTGTCAGGACGGGCATCATAATGCGGACTTGCTGTGTACTTTGCTTCGTTGTAAAGCACCATAGTATTTGCTTCGATAATTGATTTTCTGCGTTATAGCCTACATTGTATATGGATATAAGTGTATAGGGCTATACATTGCATTCTAATAAGCTAATCAGCACGTTAGTCCTTTGCTTAAGAGATTACGCCGAGTATTTAGCAATACGAAAAGCGGTGCACCACTATTATAAGAAAGGTAGAAGCATGAATGAACAACAAGACCCGACAGCGTCGACGGGTAAATGGATGGTTGCGCTTGCTTGGATTTGCGGTTTTGGTCTACTGGTTTTTGTTTTCTCAGATCTTTTAGAAAAACAAATTAACCCAAATAGCGAACCAACATCAGAGCGTATTGGTTCACAAACCGAAGTCCGACTTAAGCAAAATCGCCAAGGTCACTATGTGACAACAGGTTATATTAATGGTGAGGAAGTCGTATTTCTTGTTGATACAGGTGCAACTGACGTGGCCGTTCCCGCTCATTTGGCTAACAAGCTTCAACTCAAAGCGGGTCGAGAAGGGTTAGCCAGCACAGCTAACGGCGTTGTAAGAGTCGCCGAATCGACCATTGAAACCTTGCGCATTGGTGAAATCGTGGTGCGCGATGTAAAAGCAAACTTAAACCCCGGTATGCAAGATGACCATATATTGCTGGGAATGAGTGTTCTTCGCCAATTAGAGTTTACTCAGCGCGGAGAATGGTTAATATTGCGTACCCTTTAAATACACAGATAGCATAGATCATAGCGATGAAGATGACATCACCAGACATGCAAGCGATTCGAGAGCAAGTATCGAACGCGCTTATTGAAGATCTTGGCGGCGAATTAAATGCTGCAAACGACATTACGGCGAACCTGATAGATGAAAGCGTTAATGCAAAAGCCACTATTATCACGCGAGAGCCTTGCGTGGTTTGTGGAATCGCATGGGCAAACCAAGCATTTGCACTAATCGACGAGTCGGTGTCGCTAACGTGGCATGTAAAAGATGGTGACAAAGTTGATGCCAACACCGTACTGGTTAGTTTGGAAGGCTCTGCTCGCGCGATATTGACGGCAGAACGTACGGCGCTTAACTTCCTACAAACCCTGTCGGCAACCGCCACTGTTACTGCCTTTTACGCTAAGTATTTAGATGGCTCCGACACTAAAATTCTCGATACCCGCAAAACGTTGCCAGGTTTGCGGCACGCACAGAAATACGCGGTGCGTTGTGGTGGTGGTCAAAACCATCGTGTGGGTTTGTTCGATGCATTCTTAATTAAAGAAAATCACATATTTTCTTGCGGAAACATAGAGAAAGCCGTAAGCCGAGCGAAAACAATGATGCCGGGCAAGCCCGTTGAAGTAGAGGTAGAGAATTTAACCGAGCTTGAACAAGCCCTTGGTGCAGGTGCCGACATTGTCATGCTGGATAATTTTTCTAACGAACAGATCCAACAGGCAGTAGCGCTCAATAAAGGTCAATGTAAACTGGAAGTATCAGGAAACATTACTGATGAACGACTGGCTTCTCTCGCTAAGCTAGGCGTAGATTACATTTCATCTGGAGCTTTAACCAAACACGTTCAGGCCATTGATTTGTCGCTGCGCATTAATTTGTCATAGCAGAGCAAGAAAGATAAAGAGCCAAATTAAAAGCTGTAAAGGTGGATTTAACATTAGGTAAGCGAATGTGTTGCTTATCCCCTTGTACTTCCACCTTTATAACGCGGCTTCTTTGTTGCACGTGTTTTATTATAAAGCTACAGTGTTTCAGTGAAATTTACGTTATCGCAATTATCACTTCCCTATACTGTGGCTTTAATTACTGAGACCTTAATGATTGAGGTTGCACAGTGATTTTAAATCACCGAGTAGATGTATAACTTACAATACGATTACTCGTCATTCTGTTCAGTCATTTCTCAATAATGCTTTTTGTGTATAGATAGGCATACGCACTTAAGTCATTAACTTTTATACGAAAGTTCAAGTGATAAAGCCTGCCAAGGCGCGGCGAACCGTGTCATACTGAAAAAGCTAGACATAGGTATATTTGCCTATACTTGTCAGTAACAAATAAAATTCTATACTGAGTATCAAGTACCAGGGGCGTTAAATGGACGACTCGGGTATAAACGTCAATTTGAATTAGATTTAAACTTTACGTGTTATACACGTCCCGGAGAAAAACCATGATGAACATGAATACTAAAAACCACAAAGGTTTCACCCTAATCGAACTAATGATTGTTGTTGCAATCATCGGTATCCTTGCAGCAATCGCACTTCCTGCTTACCAAAACTACACAGAGAAAGCTCGCTTTACAGAGGTTGTAAACGCTACAGCGGCAGCTAAATCTGCAGTTGAAGTTTGTGCGCAAACTGAGTCAGG
>NZ_JAFLMX010000222.1:0-14724 GCF_017849675.1 Alteromonas sp. AO-Serp | reverse complement strand
AAAAAAAGCCGTGCATTGCACGGCTTTTTTGTTGTCGAACCTTTGGTTGTTGGTATTACTTGTCGTTTTGCTTCGCTAAAAGCGCAGCAGCTTGCGGAGCGAAATAAGTCAGAATCCCGTCTGCGCCAGCGCGCTTAAACGCTAATAACGATTCTAGGATTACCGCGTCTTCATTTAGCCAACCATTAGCAAAAGCAGCTTGATGCATAGCGTACTCGCCACTTACTTGATAGGCGAATGTCGGTACTTTAAATTCGTCTTTACAACGACGCACAACATCTAAATACGGCATACCTGGCTTCACCATTACCATGTCAGCGCCCTCTTCTATATCAAGCGCAATTTCGTGGAGTGCTTCATCGGTGTTGGCAGGATCCATTTGATAGGTTTTCTTGTTGCCGCCCTTTATATTTGCAGCGGAGCCGACGGCATCACGAAATGGACCGTAGTACGCAGACGCGTATTTAGCAGAATAAGCCATAATACACGTATTGATGTGACCTGCTTCTTCAAGTGCTTTTCGGATACTGCCAATGCGCCCATCCATCATGTCAGAAGGCGCAACAATATCAGCGCCAGCTTCAGCATGCGATAACGCTTGCTTAATGAGCACCTCGACTGTTTCGTCGTTCATCACATAACCAGTTTCGTCTAAGAGACCATCTTGACCATGAGACGTAAATGGATCTAATGCGATATCAGACATCAGCATTACTTCAGGAAACGCCTTTTTGAGCGCTCTCATAGCTTGCTGAGCAAGCCCTTCAGGATTGAACGCTTCGCTTGCACACTCGGTTTTAAGAGACATAGGTGTCACAGGGAAAAGCGCAATCGTTCTAATGCCCAGCTCTACCCATTTCGCCGTTTCTTGCACTAGCAAATCGATAGAAAGTCTTTCCACACCAGGCATAGAAGGTACGGCTTCTCGTGCGTTCTCACCGGGTAGTACAAAAACAGGGTAAATGAGATCGTCAGTGGTTAAACGGTGCTCTGCCACAAGCCCTCTTAAAGCATCTTTGGCGCGTAGTCTGCGCATTCTTCTTTGAGGGAAAGGTGAAGATGTCATAGTTTTTCCTGTAAATGTTTATGTATTACTGTATTGCGGCCCGCAGCCTTGGCTTCGTAAAGGCATTCGTCGGCGAACTTGAAAAGATTTTGCGCGTGCTCTTCATCAAGAATAATGGTTGTAGAAACGCCCGCGCTTGCAGTTAGCTTAATGGTTTCCCCTTCGTAATCAAGTGGGGTCGACGCAAGGCTATCTCGCATATTTTCGGCAACGTGAAAAGCGCCTTCAAGATCGGTATTAGGCAATATAATGGCAAACTCTTCACCACCTATGCGACACAAGTCATCTGTAGGGCGATGGATGTGCTTCTGAAAGACATTGGTGACGTGAATTAAGCAAGCGTCACCACCATCATGTCCGTGTTTATCATTAATTTGCTTAAAATGATCCACGTCAACAATGATGAGAGATAATGGTGTTTGCTCACGTCTACTGCGTCGCCCTTCAGAACGCAGACGCTTATCGAAATGTCGACGGTTGTGCGCTCCCGTGAGCGGATCTATTGCATTTAACCTTTCCAATTCTTGGTTAACTTCAGACAATTCGCGTAACGTAATTTCTAGCTCTAACGTGCGTTCTTGTACTTTATACTCCAGGTCATCTTGATAACGCTTTTGTACTTCAAGTAAGTTCTCTTTGGCGGTATTTGCCTGTTTTTCCTGTTCTAGCGCGAACTGCTGCGCCTCAATGAGATCATCGCGACTGTGGCTATAATTAATCGCTAAGATAAGTGCCAAGATGAGCGTTTCAACCGCGCCACCAATGATCAGCAGGTTATTTGACGAAATAGGCAACTGAATAATATTAACGTTATCAAGGCTCGCACTTAGCCCACTAATTAATAGAAAACCCCACGCAATGGTAAAATAACGTGCTACGACCACCCCTTTGAGCGTTAGCCAAATACCTAACCCAAGAGTAAAAATAACGATGAGGCTAAGCAGTAACAGGAACGCCTTTATCATGAACGAGTAAGGCAAGATAAGGCCGAGGATTATACTTAACCCGCACACCCAACTGATTGCCTGTGTGATTTTATCTAGCTTTACGCTGTGGGCTCTAATAGGTAGTAGGCTTCGCGTAAACATCGCCGCAAACATAATAGTCGCGTTAGCAAACACAAGAATTGCTTTACCTTGAAACCATGTGCTTCCCGGCCACATATAGGAGAAGCCGTAGCCGTGTAACGTCGCCAATATAAGCGCCAAACTCATTACATAGCCAGAGTAATAAAGGAACGACACGTTACTTGTCGTTACCGTTAAAAATGCGTTACTCACGCCCATTGCTACCAAGATGCCAAAAAATATCCCCAATGCCAGGTTACGGCTTGATGTATAGGCAATAAACTCTGTTTCTTCCCATATACGAATGGGAAGGCGGACGCTGCCAGAGGTTTGTACTCGAATAATCACCCGCTGCGACTGAGCGCTTACTGGTAGGGGGAATAGTGGCTTCACATGAGAAACGGGCCGGTTGTCAAAGTGCAGGCCATCGCCACCTGAATAAGTAGCAATAGGCGTGCTGCCTATTTGGCTGTAAATCGCAACGTCTAAACTATCTAAAAGGGGATAGTCGATGTGCAATAGAAATCGACTTTCATTGCTTTGTGTTGGCGCAATGACCATTGAAAACCAATGTACGTTTGTGTTCATACCCAAGTTAATGGGTGAAGATATTGGTGTCCAGTCGGTAAGCGGCGTTTGAGTAATGGTAGTAAAATCGAGCGCATTGCCATTATCTACATTGAGATAAGTAAGCTGCGAGAAACGTGGTGTTGCACTGGTGTTAGGAGACAAACTAAACAACACAGACACAAATGCAACGACGGCCACTAGGGTGATTAGAATAAGACCCGCATCATACTTGCGCATCGCTTTCAGATTTGTCTGCATATAAACCTATGTTTAGCTGAGAGAAAACAACTCACAGCTATTAGCATAACTGCTAATACGTAATTTATCAGTCTCAACTTGCAGATATTCGCCTAATTGTTTAGCGATATGGGGTAGAAAAGCAGGTTCGTTATTACGTTTTCTCGGTCGAAGGGTTTTGGGAAACAGATAAGGCGCATCTGTTTCAAGAATAAGACGGTTTAAAGGTATAGACTTCACGGCTTCGCGTAGTGCTTCGCCTCGCTTCTCATCACATACCCAGCCAGTAATACCAATATAAAGCCCCAGCGCAAGGTAGTGCTGAACCTGCTCTGCATTCCCAGTAAAACAGTGGGCAATACCACCTTTTATACGAGGCATATACTCGGTTAATAACGCGACTTGTTCGTCAAACGCATCCCTTTCATGTAAATACACGGGTAAGTCTAATGCAGCCGCAATGTCTAACTGGGCTTCGAACACTGCCAACTGAACGGGCTGTGGTGAGAAATTGCGATTAAAATCCAGACCACATTCACCAATTGCAACACACCCTTTCTGTTGTGCAAGTTCGCGTAACCGCTTGTAATCACTTGGCGTGACATCTTTTGCATTGTGAGGATGGACACCGATAGTGTAACAGCATTGGGTTGGATACTTATTATATAGCGCTACTGCGGCGTCCCATTCACTGGGGTGCGTGGTGATAATGCAGAGTTTTTCTACCCCTGCATCTTTTGCTCGTTGTATAACTTCATCGGCGTCAAATCGCTTATCAAGCAAGTTGACGCCAGCATCAAACCAAGGCATTTATTTTACGCGTTTCACTTTCATGCGCTTGTTAAGCCCTTCTACACTTAAGAAAAATGCACCCAATAAGCCCCTTTCTACGGCTACCGACTGACCTTCCTTAAGCTTCATATAGGTTCCATCAGTTTGCTGCCATACAGAACCATCGCTGAAAGTTATAACATGCTTATCACGCACATTCTTCTTGATCGAAGCGATAGTGACCGCAATCTCAGAAGCTTCGTCAGACAAATCTCGCTTATGTTCAAGTCCAAAGTCATTCTTAGGTTCTGAGGCTTGAACTTGTCCCTGAGCGACAGGCGCTGGGCGAGGCTTCATCTGATTACCATTGTTGCTCTTGTAGGCCTGCAGTTGCTCAATCTGAGCGTCTGAACCTTCGTACTTGTTGAGTGATTTCGCGACGCTGTCATAGCACATAAGTCGCTTTAAACTATTATCCGTGTTGCGACATTTCTCCAATGCATCAGCAACTGTCTCAGCTTGTACATTAAACGCCCCAAACGCGCACAGAATAGTGGCAAGAGATAGCAGTCGGGTTTTCATTTTTATTCCTTTCTTTTTTTGACATCTATGTGTTGTCTGTTGTTTCAGTAGATGTATCGTCTTTTGGTGTTTTACCCGCGTAAAATCCTCCAACAATAACCCCTACTTCAAATAGCAACCACATTGGAATAGCTAATAATGTTTGAGAGATAACATCTGGCGGTGTTAGCAACATGCCAACCACGAATGCACCAACAACCACGTACGGGCGCTTGGCTCGTAAAGACTTAGCATCCGTTACCCCAGTCCAGCACATTAAGATAATAGCTATCGGTATCTCGAATGAGACCCCAAATGCAAAGAACAGTTTCAAGACGAAGTTCAAATAACTGGATATATCTGTACTTACCGTTACACCTTCAGGTGCTACGCTTGTAAAAAACGCGAACGCTATTGGAAATACCACAAAGTAGGCAAACGCCATTCCTGCGTAAAACAGCAGCGTACTGGAAAGTAGTAAAGGCGCTACCAGGCGCTTTTCATTTCTGTACAAACCCGGAGCCACAAACCCCCATACTTGATAGAGCACGTAGGGAATAGCAATAAAAAACGATAACACCAGTGTAAGTTTAAACGGAGCAAAGAAAGGTGATGCAACGTCGGTTGCAATCATGCTCGCATTTTCAGGTAAGGCTTCAAGCAATGGCATCGCCAATAGCTTATAAAGGTCTTGCGCAAACGCCGCAAGACAAATGAAGACGATAAGTACGCTCAAAAGGGCTTTGAGAATACGGCTACGCAATTCAATTAAATGAGAAATAAGGTTATTAGCGTCAGACATCTATTGCTTTTTATAAGGTTCTTGAACCGACTCTGCAGCTTTTTTTAGCTCATCGACGCTTTGTTCAAGTTCAGGTGAAAGATCTTTAAGCCCTTGCTGCTCTGCTTTTTTCAAATTTTCATGCAATTCGTGCACGCGCAACTGATGCTCAACTTCTTGCTTAAAGCCCGTTGCTACATTACGCACGCTACGAATTGTATTTATAGTTGAGCGCATGGCACCCGGTAATCTTTCTGGCCCTAAAATAAGCAGCGCCAGTACACCGATAACCAATAGCTCCCAAAAGCCGATATCGAACATTAGGATTTTTCTTTAACGTCGCTCTGCGTCTTAGTTGAAACAGGCTCTGCTGCTGACTTTTCTTCAACTTGCTTCTTTTGTTCAAAGTCTGCGTCTTTGTCTTCTTCGGTGACTGCTTTTTTGAAGCCTTTGATTGCGCCGCCTAAATCAGTACCTATACCTTTAAGACGCTTCGTACCAAATAAAAGCACCACAATAACCAGTATGATCAGCAACTGCCAAACACTAATACCACCCATAAAAATAATCTCCCTTACATCGATTGGCACAGTATGCCATTGCCTGCTGATGCTTTCACCTGAATATTTACTTCAATGAATAAAGATTGACGTTTTGGTTGGGACAATCCATGCTCTGTATATCCCCAATGCGAATGGTCGAAACATTCAACTATGCTAATTTTTACAAGGAGTTAGTGAGCAATGCTATGCCTTACCGTGGTCTATTGCCATTTATTGCTCGCTTTACCTGTTGCACCTGACTCAGCTGCTGACACGTTGAACTCCCCCGTAAATGCGACCAGTGTAGGTATAACCTATCGGGATATTGCTCGGCCAGAAAATACGCTTTCTAACCGCGCTAACTCGACAAAAGAAAGTACACACTCCTTGCCTCCTTCAATACCTAATGAGCAATGGTTTGATATTTGGCAGCGTAGCTTCACCGACACCATGGACTTCACCGTAAAACAGCTTGATGGTTTGTTTGAAAGTTCAGATGAAATAGGTGCTTCAGGACAGAAGGAAGCCAGAGCCGAAGGTCGTGTTCAACTTGCCTGGGAGCCAAGAAGTGGCATGCTCTCGGATACGGATTTGCGCTTCAGGGTAAGAGTTCGCCTACCGGCTTTAAAAGAACGCGTTGATTTACTATTAAGTGATAACGAAGACGAGACACAGAACAACACAATACGAGCCGCGAGGGATACCGGCAATAACAACCGCGATCGAACGACCATCGCGCTTCGCTTTCGTCCTGAGCAAGACTCTCACTACTCATTTAGAATTGGTGCTGGTCGCCGCGACCAACTCTATGCGATGACCCGATACAGAGATGCTTTTGCCTTTTCTAAACAATGGGCCATGCTATACGACGCCGAACTTTACTATTACACCCGTGACCGTTTGGGTGCGGAGGTGGGCGTCGCTTTTCAATATGAAATCAATAAAAAGCACCTGGTTCGACAAAATAATCGCTACTACTACCGCGACGATACCAACGACTGGCTATGGCGTCACGAGGTTCACCATTTGTTTTCGGTAGATCAACACAACGCCGTTATTCCTCACTTTATGGTGGAAGGGCTTAGCCAACCCAACTTTCGCGTAGAAGAAGTCTATGGCGGGTTTAGGTGGCGTAACAACATGCTGCGCGATTGGCTATTCTTTGAGGTAGAGCCTTTCGTTTTATGGCTACGTGAAGAGGATTTTAAAACCTCATACGGCGTAGCCCTGCGCGTAGAAGCCTATTATGGGCGCGATACTTAGGGTAATTCCTTAGAATGAAAAAAGGCTGTCTACTGACAGCCTTTCGAAAAAACGCTTTGCGGGAATAAATTTAAGGACGAAGCGCCCTATCACCTCGAGCAAGCCCACACACACCGGTGCGCGATGATTCGATAATTTCAGCACACTGCCCCATAGTCGTGGCAAATGCATCTAGCTTATCTGTGGTGCCCGTAATTTCAATGGTGTAGTTGTTTACGTTCACATCCACAATACGCGCACGGAAGATATCAGAGTTCCGCTTCACTTCAGCACGTACCGACTCTGTGCGAGTCGCGACTTTAATCAGCATAAGTTCGCGTTCAATGTGCGTACCTTCAGTAAGGTCTACCACTTTTAGCACATCAATAAGCTTATTCACTTGCTTAGTAATTTGCTCTATGACTTTGTCGTCGCCGTGCGTGATAATCGTTAGACGCGAAAGGCTCGCGTCGTCGGTTGGTGCCACACACAGTGAGTCGACGTTGTAACCACGTTGTGAGAATACACCAACGATACGAGATAGTGCGCCAGGGGCGTTTTCCATTAATACAGAGATAATACGTTTCATCAGGTTCGCTCCGTCTTGCTTAAGCGCATGTCATCCATTGCGCCAAACTTAATTTGCATTGGATATACGTGTTCGTTTTGGTCTACTGCTATGTCCATAAACACTAAGCGATCTGTGTAACTGAAACATTTCTCCATTGCTGCGTCTAGCTCGTCAAGCTTGTCTACTTTAATGCCCACGTGTCCGTAAGCTTCTGCCAACTTCACAAAGTCAGGCATTGAATCCATGTAAGAGTGTGAGTGACGTCCTTTATAAATCATATCCTGCCACTGACGAACCATACCTAGGGCACGGTTATTCAATGAGATAATCTTGATAGGCAGGTTGTACTGCAAACAAGTAGATAGCTCTTGAATATTCATTTGAATACTGCCGTCACCCGTTACTACCACAGAGGTTGAACCTGGGTGCGCAAACTGCACACCCATTGCAGCCGGTAAACCAAAGCCCATGGTGCCAAGACCACCTGAGTTGATCCACTGACGCGGTTTATCATAAGGATAATAAAGCGCAGCAAACATTTGGTGCTGACCTACGTCAGAACTTACGTAGGCTTTACCGTCTGTGTGTTTGTACAAGGCTTCGATAACGCGCTGAGGCTTAATTACCTCTTCGCCCTGTGCGTAGTTTAAGCACTGACGAGCGCGCCAGGTTTCAATTTGTTGCCACCAATCGGCCAGCTTTTCGCTTTGACCTGATAAGTCTTTCTTATTTACCTGACTTAAGATTTGATCAAGTACTTTATCTACCGAACCTACTACAGGAATATGCGCATTTACGGTTTTAGAAATCGATGCTGGGTCAATATCAACGTGAATAATATCCGCATGTGGGCAGAACTTATCAACGTTATTAGTAACACGGTCATCAAAACGTGCACCTAGTGCAATGATGCAATCGGCATTATGCATGGTCTTGTTCGCTTCAAGCGTACCGTGCATACCTAGCATGCCGATAAATTGCTTGTGTGTACCCGGCATAGCACCAAGACCCATTAGCGTACAAGTTACCGGTGCATTAAGCTTCTCGGCTAACTCAATAACCTTTGCAGACGCATCGCAAGCTACAGCTCCACCACCTACATACAGTACGGGACGTTCTGCTTTAAGTAACGACTCAACTGCCTTTTTGACCTGTTTAGGATGGCCTTTTTCAGTTGGGTTGTAAGAACGCATGGTCACGTCAGTTGGGAACACGTACGGGTGTTCTTCTGCTACGTTCACAATATCTTTTGGCAAATCTACTACCACCGGGCCAGGACGACCTGTGTTGGCAATATAATAAGCTTTAGCAATCGCTTCTGGGATATCAACCGCGCGCTTTACCAAAAAGCTGTGCTTAACGATAGGGCGTGAGCACCCCACCATGTCAGTTTCTTGGAATGCGTCTTCACCAATATGCTTCGACGGCACCTGTCCCGATAAAATAACCATCGGAATAGAGTCCATATATGCAGTAGCAATACCTGTAATAGTATTCGTAGCGCCTGGACCTGATGTGACGAGCACTGTGCCGGTTTTGCCAGTTGAACGTGCATAACCATCCGCCATGTGGGCGGCTGCCTGTTCATGACGTACGAGGACGTGTTTGACATCATCTTGCGCAAATAACGCATCATAAATGTCTAATACGGCACCACCTGGGTAACCGAACACGTGTGTCACTCCTACATCTTTTAGCGCTTCAACCACCATGGCTGCGCCCGACATCATTTTCACAGTGCTTTCTCCTGTAATGGGTTGGGGGGTTTGTCAGCGTACGTTGACGATGCCCCGACTATATCTAAGGTAATAGGAAGATAAAACACCAAATTGCGTAAAAGTGAGATATATATCCCAATATTCGCAATAATTAGGATAAATATTTCGACTTAAGTGTAATTTTGACAGAAAATAGGATATTTATTTACACGATTTTAACAGCGCAACCAATAAACATAGTTGCTTTAAGAGAGGCGCCTTTACACGTTTTAGATGCATAAAGGCATAAGCTTAATCATCGAGGTCGATATCAAGATCACTGTTATCGCTCATATCGTCGTCATCGTCAACATCTTGTTCAGCAGCACGCTTAGAGCCATAAATACTTGCTGTTTTTGGACGGTTTATTCTGGCTTGGTATTTCAACCACGCTTTCTCTTGCGGTGTTGCAGGGTCACGATGACCAAGAGCCGATTCCAAATAGGCTTGTTCTTCATCATTCTCTGGCGTAATTTTCCCGTCCACTAGTGCAGCGAACAAACTACCATGAGCCTGAAGAAGCTTACTTTCATTAATTGAAAAATCACCTGAACGGGCAAAGCCGTACGGGTAATTTTTCTTATCTATAAAGGGTTTTCTTGCGACTTGCTCTTTTGTGATTACAGACATCTTAACCTCTTCCACCGCTAATACCTGCGTTGTAAACACAGACAAAATTGCAACACCAACTGTTGAATGAAATAGACTACTGATATAGCGCCTTAATCGCTTTCAAGGTTATTCTTAGTCGGATTTTTATTTTCTGTCAAACAGAAAAGTAGCTGTCGTAAAAACTTAATATTGAATGTTTTAAAAGAGCATAAAAAAGGCCGCAAGCGCGGCCTTTTAATATAAGTGGGATATCAGCGTTTTTCACTTACCCAAACCGTAATAGTTCCGTCGACGACCACGGTGCCTTCAGCGTTATACGCCTTAACAGAAATAGGTAAATCACCTGGCTTCCATGCGTCAGCTGGCACTTCTGCTACACAACGAATATCTGAGTCTGCTTTCGCCGGATACTTTACTTCCATACCTTTTGGGATCCACCTAAGGTTTTTAGGTATGGATGCTTCACACATGAACCCCATGGCCATTTCCAGACCATTGCAAATAGCAATAACGTGAACCGTTCCAATGTGATTTTCTACCGCTTTACGTTTACTAATAAGCACTTCACAGTAGTTTGGTTTAATGTCTGAGATAAGTGGTGAAACGGTAGAAAAATAAGGTGCCCTGCGCGCTGAGTACCAGCTAAATAGCTTCTTTCCAAAGGGCAGCTTCATAAATTTGTTATATGTATTTAGTACGTAATTCTTTGACATAGTTGTTCACGCTGATAGTTGGGAGCTTTTTATCTTTCGAGTGATTATTAAACCTGCGCCACTGGTTAGACCAGCGGAAGTTACATTAACATAATCCCAACGAAGTAGTGATGCAAATAAATTCCTATTTAGAGATATAAAAAAAGCAGCTAAAAAGCTGCTTTTTTAAATCTGTGTAGACGTTACATTGTGTAATTTACGCCTAGATAGAAGAAGCGTCCTCTAGGCCCTGCCGGTCTCGACAATGTGCCAAGGTAAGGATCTTCCTCAAACGCGTTATTGATACCACCATATACTTCTAGGCTATCTTCAAAAGTGTATGAAACAGAAAAATCATGCACCAACGCAGAGCCAGTGTGAGTTTGACTGATAAAATCAGGATCACTCTCGATATCCTGGTTTTCTAGCCCTGGAAGTAGCTGGCTTCCTTCGTAGCGTCCTCTCCACCCAACAACGAGTTCACCAATTATATAGTCTGCACTCATGTTTACGATCCACTCTGGTCGCCCAAACGTTCCAAGAACATCTGTGACTTCGTCAGGTGCACTCACATCCCTTACTTCATCATTTTTGAGGAAGTTTGTTCCGTTGATAGTGAATTCAATTCTTCCGTCTGTGTCGACTAATTTAGCCAACTCAAAGCCATAATCTACGCGGAAATCAATACCAGATGTCTCTACCGCTGCAAGGTTGATAAACCCTGAACGAAAATCTGTGATAAATCCATTTGTAGCATCACGATCAATTGCGTCACAAAATTGGTTGTTGATTGTTGGCGCGTCTACGCAGTTAGATGCAATGTCAAAACCAGTAAGGCTATCAATCAGGCCATCAATTTCAATATTATAGTAGTCTAGCGTCACTACTAAACCTTCCAGCATACCGTCGAGCTCTGTATCTGGTCTCCACACTGTACCAATCGTGATGGTTTCTGCTTCTTCAGGATCAAGGTCTGGGTTACCGCCCGTTGAACCAGAAACAAACGCTGACAGGAAGTTAGTAGAATCATAAGTGCCATCAGCTACCGCGTCGCCAATCAGTGCAATACAGTTCGCCTCCCTGAACTCAGAGCCCGCACTAATTAAGTTTTGGTTACAAGGGTCATCTCCTGCACCAAGTGAAGCCGCAAATGTAGGTGCGAAGGCTTCATTAATGTTGGGAACCCGCACCGCTTCAGAGAAGGTCGTTCGAATACTAAATGTATCAACAGGTGACCATACTGTTCCTATCGTCCAAGCGTCATGCGTACCATATGGGTCGTAGTCTGAGCTTCTGTATGCAGTGCGCAGCTCTAATCGCTCAGCGAAATCGACACCTTCTAGTAAAGGTATAGTTGCTTCTACAAAGTATTCTGAAACATCGTACTCACCGTCAGAAGGATTGGTTGGGCCGTTGCGAGAGTCTAATGTTCCAAAGGTTAAGCCTGCTGCAGAATATGGATCTGGCGTATAGGTACTTGACTCTTTTCTCCATTCGTAACCAAGAGCAAACATAACAGGGCCTGCCGGAAGCTCGAATAAATCAGAAGAGTCGCCCGATACTACTGCTAAGAAATTCTCTTGCGTTATATCGTTCTGCTCAGTGCCAGGTTGGAATATAAAGTTAGCCGCTTCTGCGCTGATTGAATCCTTTCCAAACAAATTCACTGGTACACAAGAGCCATCACCAGGCTGGAAAGTTAAGAACCCAAAATTCGCATTCGCAGATGGAAACGGCGACGTAGGAGGAAGCGCAGAACTGTCTAGGTCAGAGCGACAAACAACATTGCCAGTTGCTGGATCTGTTACAGCGTCAATAGCAGCGAAGTATCTGTCTTCTATGCGCAAGTTCGAAGTAATGTCGGCATCAGTTCGACCGTAGTTATAGAAAACCTCGTACTCTAGAGCGGTGTTAGGGATATAACCATCGAAGCCTGTAACAATACGATACGTTTTACGTTCTGCTTCTGGGTTTGAATTAGCGTTTATATCAAGAACATCGCGGGACATTACCAAGCTTGGTGATTCACCTTCTGCTTGTAATTCATTAATTTGAGACAGTAGAGCTGCAGGAATATACGGATTGTCTAGTGAGATTGGAATATCGTCATTGAAACCATTCACCTGATTAGTTTCTTTAGTCGAGCTAAATACGAATTTGGCATCTACAAAGAAATTTACGAATTCATTTAGTTCGTAATTTGACACTGCCTGTACTAATACTCTTTTAGACTCTGGAAGGATAAGTTCAGCGTCGGGACTACCCGGTACACCATCACCACCACTCGCATCGAAAGGTCCAGCATAAACATCGCCGGGATTGTAGGCACGTAAGGTGCCGTCTTCACCCACTACCTGACACGTTGGAAACATGGACGTTCCGATAGTGCCGCAACCTAGCACGCCGCCAGATCCAGCGACATCTCCAAACGCACTGCCAGTTAATGAAATTACACCTCTGTCACTTGAAATTGGAAGTCTGTAATCTGGCACCCAAGTATTCTTGAAGCGTGAATCAATACCAAATGCACTCTGAGTAGCCTCTGTATTAGCTACTTGTGTATATAGACCAGAGCCTGCGAAGTCTCTATCTTTAGCATACACTGGGCTGGTTTCTTGGTATTCAACCGCGAATACTAAATCACCTTTATCTGTAGAAAAGCCGTTGGCCAATGATAAAAAGAATTCATTTGCGTCACCATCGTCAGTCACACCTGTTTGAGTGCGAAGCTCTAGCCCGTCGAACGAGGCTCCGTTTCTCATATTGAAGTTGACAACACCGGTTACCGCATCAGCGCCGTAAACAGCTGAGGCACCACCAGTGAGGACTTCCACGTTTCTAAGTAAAGCAGTAGAGATGGTATTTACATCAACAGAGCCCGTACCCTCAATACCTGAAACATGTCGTCGACCGTTTTCCATAACTAAGGTTCGCTCACTACCTAGATTACGTAAGTCCAGTAAGCTTGCTCCTAGTGGGGTTCCATTAAATGCAGAAAAAGACCCCGGCAGTGACGCCTGTAGTTGAGGCGACTCACGCAACATGGCACCTAAATCTATTTGACCAGATGTTTTGATATCACCAGCATTAATGGCAAGAACAGGGCTCGCTGCTTCCAGGGAGGAGTCTTGAGCAACGCGAGAACCGGTTACAACTACTTTTTCGACATCCTTCTCTTCAACAGCGGCTTCTTCCTGAGCCTGAACCGCAGATGCACTAACAGTAAGTGCAGATGCTACTGCAATTGCTAGTGCAGAAATATTGTTTTGCTTTGATGAACCAAAAGCCATGTGTGTTTCTCCAAGTATTACTTTTTCGTTCCAGAGTGCTCTTTACGGCACTTTCGAGGAGTCTAAAAGCGATGGTTATTTTTATATGTTTACAATTTGCGTTTTACATAATGCATTTTGCAAATGGTGTGCCTATCAAAAAGCAAGTAAACAGTGAAACTACCGCTAAAAAACGGCGCATTATGCATATTTACCCACTTAAATCTATTTAATATTCAAAAAGACTTAACTAACGGCTTTCGAATGCACATTTAATGTGCAAAAGAGCTCGTAAAATGTAGATTTATTGAGAACTAGATTGAAATCAAGGCGGCACCGCACTAGGAAGGTGCAAAGAGTCATGAATAAGGATTCACAACGGTGCGTAAAGACAGACAGAATCGGCGCTGAAGCAATAAGCGCAAGCAAATTTATACTTTCGTATAAATTTAAGATTACGCAGTTAATTAGGTCACCTTGTATATTTAAATAAGTAGGTCTTAAACCGTTTTTCAGAGCTGACGACTTGCCGATTCTTGAGCAAGTATGCACGGTGCTTTTCAGTAACATAAGAGGTTATGGTTTGTAGCAAAAACTAATTTGAATGCTTTGTGAAGCGATGGCCGACACTCGGTCGCGGGCGCATAAAGGGGCGCATCAATACATCTGCTAATGTTTAGATTTTCGTGATGTTTGAAAATTTGGAGCGGGAAACGAGATTGGTATCTGGCCGACACTCGGTCGCGGGCCCATTAAGGGGTCGCACTTAAAAACTAGATAAGTTTTAGTTTTTTGAGGTGTCTGAAAAATTTGGAGCGGGAAACGAGATTCGAACTCGCGACCCCGACCTTGGCAAGGTCGTGCTCTACCAACTGAGCTATTCCCGCATAGAGTCGATGCTGTGCATCTTATAGGTACTTACCTATGGCAAGTGAATTTGGAGCGGGAAACGAGATTCGAACTCGCGACCCCGACCTTGGCAAGGT
>NZ_JAFLMX010000336.1:0-39210 GCF_017849675.1 Alteromonas sp. AO-Serp | reverse complement strand
CGATGGTTCGGCACTACAGGTTGAAGGGGATTTTGGTGTAGTTCCACCTCACTTTTGCGTGATCATGCTGGCTATTGATAGCGTAGATTACCTGAATTTGAGAGGTAACCCTCAAAGTCGAGAGTGGCATCAAAAAGACGGGAATGGCAACTGGGTTAGTCAGTCATTGATACCGTAGGTGACTATCTCTAGCCTCTAAGTAGGCACATATTAAGTGCGTGATACTGCCTATTCTGGGCACCACCTAAGTCAGCAGTATACAAACAGGCGACCTAAGCAAAAAGTAAGCCCTCTCTAGCTTGGATAGACGCGATAACGCATTGGCAAATGAGAGGGCGTCGATCACCTAGAAAATATGGGAAATTGGTGTATCACCTTTAAATAAATAGGTGATCAAGTCAGCATTACTTTCTCTTGCAACGCTTTCGACAATAGCTGTCGCTACATCTTCTCTTGGTATTACAGCATCGTCCCTATTGCTTGGCATATCGGTTCGTACTAAATGCGTGCCCGGTTCATTTAATAAAGTGCCAGGTCGAAGAATTACGTGATGTAAGCCGCTATTAATTAAATGCTCGTCGGCCATGTGTTTGGCAACCAAATATGGTTTTATTGCTGACTCCACGGCGTCAGGATCGTCTGCACCAATAGAACTAACCATAACAAATTTGGGAGTCCCCGCCGCTTTTGCATAGTTAACCGCGTTGCGGGCCGCCCAAAGATCAATCATAAGTGTTTTATCTGCGCCGGTGCTACCGCCTGAACCTGCTGTGAAAACCGCAACGTCCACACCTTCAAAGTGTGCTGAAAAATCTTTTTCTAAATCCTGCTCAACCACTGTGAGGTTGGCATTTTGGATATCTGACAGTTTGTCTGGGCTTCTTACTGGCGCTACGACTTTGTGACCGGCATCCAACAATTTCACTGTTGCTTGCTTACCAATTTGGCCTGATGCGCCGATTACTAATACATTTGCCATGTTTTCATCCTCCTTGTGGGTGATTTCGCTTATCTTAAGCTACTTAAGAATTCACAATACATAGGCGGGTAAAAAGGAAAGCGATCAATTACTGCGATAAAATGCATGACAAAACGTTTGCCTGCATGCATTGCCATTTAAACGGCAATGCAATGGGGGGAAGAGAAACTAATGGGTACGATGATCAGCCAGCGGCTATTTTATCACCGCATTTCGGCCTGATTCTTTGCCGACATATAGCTTTTTATCGATAGCGTGAATGCAAGCCTCGACACTATCGTAATCTCGTATATCCGCTACACCACAGGTTATGGTAGCCGATACAGAGTAGGGGGGAGCATCGATTTCGTAATCCGCGACAGTTTTACGTAGCTTTTCTGCCACCCAAAATGCTTCTTGTACCTTTAATGAAGGCAGCAATATAAGAAACTCCTCACCGCCCCATCGCGCAATAACGTCACTTTCTCTTAAACTATCTTCCAGGATCCTAGCTATTTTGACCAGTACTGTGTCACCCACATGATGACCGTATTCATCGTTAATACGCTTGAAGAAATCAATATCAACAATTAGCAAGGAGAAAGTATGATTATGGCGTTTATAATTTTGCCATGCTGCCTTGGCTCTTTGTGTAAAGTAGCGACGATTTTTGAGACCCGTCAATGCGTCCTGAGTTGAAAGCTGCGTCAACTTTTCTACGACCGCTTCTAAGTCTCGGGTTTTTTCCTCAACTTTTAGTGCAAGTTCAGCAGAGCGCTTTTTCAACGATGCTATCCTCAGCCACACCATCGATGAAATCAACAGCATGCCTAGCAGGGTAATCGCCACACGCCATATAGGCTTATCCCACCATGGTGGAACTACAAGTATTTCAAGTTGCGCTGCATTGGTGCTCCATTCATTCTCTTGATTTATAGCTTTAACAGTGAAGCGGTAGCGTCCTGGGTCCAAGTTGGTGTAGGTGGCCGTTCTTGTCTTGTAGTCAGTAAAGCGCCAGCTGTTCTCAAAGTCTGCGAGTTTATAGGCATACGTAAGTTCGTTTGCATTCATATAATCAGTGGCGGCAAATTCAATCGTGAGCGCAATATCATTATGTTTAAGTTCGATTACCTCGTCTAGGCGCTGTCTTTGCTGATAGGTTGTTCCGTTTTGCTCGTTCCTACTCACCGTTTCAACGTTTGTGAGGTGCACTCCAGGTGACCACTTTACATTTGCCACTTGTGAAGGAGTAAATTGTGTTAAGCCTTCCGCTCCACCAAACATTATTGTGTTATTTTCAGTTACGGTGACAGAGCCAATATAGTAACCCGTAGACAGTGCGCCGTTTTCTGCACCGAAATAAGAAAGGGTAGACAAGTTAGGTGCTAAATACGCAATCCCTTCAATTGTAGAGATCCAAAGCCCATATTCATCATCTTCAACAATTGCCCCGATGGATACATTGCTCAATCGACTTTCAGGCTTAATTTGTGTCACTTTAATCGTTGACAAATCACTGCCTTCTTTAGACATAAAGAAGAGTCCAGCTGCTTGCGTTCCAATCCAATAACCACCGCGTTTCGACTGAGAAATCCACGTCACTACAGTTTGATCTGAAATCTTGTCCGTTAACTCACTGATGCTGGTTAAGTCTCCAGTCAGTTTATTCGCAACAAATAAACCGGATACCGTACTTAACCATGCGTTCTCATTGTCGTCCAAAACAATTCTCGTTGTCAGCGACAATGGCCATTGCTTTATTACCCTATCTTCTGACGGGCGATATACAAACAGCCCATCGCTATAGCCGCCATACCAAATGTCTCCGTCATCATCGATATTAATGCTGTAACCCGACTTACCATTCAGCGCAACAAATTCTAGGTTTCTGGTCTGAGGGTTCAGTTTGGCGAGGCCTGTGCGTGTGGTTACCCATAATGCATCGCTCTTTGTATGATAAAACACGCTCAACAGCTTATCGTTAGTGTCTTCGCTACTCGCAAATGCACCATTGGAAGTAAATGGGCCTTCTTGAGTTTTACTTATCGTGTCGTAAAGCCAAAGGCCCTTTTCGTTCGCTACCCATACTTGGTTATCTTTGTAATTTGATAAAGAGGAGATGATTCGTCCTTCGCCTATTTCCTGAGAATAGAAGTTGCTAAGCAGAGGATTACTGATCGCAAACCCATCGTCTCTGGTGCCAACGACAACCAGCCCAGCTTTCGTTTGATAAAGGCTTGAAACTCTCTCTTTGGCCGCATCTTTCTCGTTAATCGGAGCACGCAGCACAGAGTTAGGGTTATGTGACGTTAAAATATTCAGCCCACGCTGAGTAGAAACCCATATATCATCGTTGTCCTTTAATAAGATGTCTGTAACGTAGTTATCAGATAATCCGTGAGTTTCAGAGGTACAGCTTTTGTCGATGGTAGTGCTTTGCTCGTCGGGATTGAACAAACATGCGCCGTGGGTAGCGGTACCCAACCAGAATTGAGATTTCTCTGCTGCCACTAGTCGAGTAAAGTTCATGTTTTCAAAAGCCACTAGCTCAAGTGACTTTTTAAACGGATCAAGTTTATAAAGGCCTGAAGTGGAAGTGACATAAAGCGTGTTGCCGATAAGCTCTATGTCTGTCAGCGTACTCGTGGTACTGGGAAGGTAGCTGACCAGTTCTACACTGTCTGATTCTGGAGAGTATGTGTAAAGGTTTCGTTCAGAGACAATCCAAAGCTGGCCATTGTGGGTGGTCTTGATCCTATTAATTACCTGTTTATTGAAAGGCTCTGACGCCGGTAACGTGTAGTGCTTGAACGACTCAGTATCAACATCTATACGGCTCAGCCCGCTGTATGTCCCCACCCACAGGTATTGACCGTCTAAGCTTGCCTCTATCTGAAGGGCGAACAGGGTTTGGAGGCCTGTTGACTTGTCTTCACCCCACAAGCCGAAGTTTCGAAATGTATAGCCGTCAAATTTATCGACACCAGACTGCGATGCCAACCACAGAAAACCATATTTATCTTCCGCAATATCTGAAATGGATACGTGGGCGATACCACTATCCATATTGTAGGAATGAAACGCTGGGGCAATAGGTTTCGCGCGTGCAGGTAGGCTGCAAGTTGCAGTAAAAACTATGAAAAGCGAAAGTACCAACAGGATGCGCATAATATAATCAAAAATTACATAAAATTTATACACTAACGTTACGCTAATCTACCGCTCTTACAATGGTACAAAAGTTTAAATTCAACAAAAAAAGCCTCGAAATTCGAGGCTTTTTGGACTGCATGAATTATGTTAGCCAGTGGCTAATCATAACGGATATAGTTACCAGCCACACTGGCGTGTAGCATTTTGCTCATCTAACCACGTTTTTAGTGGCGCAAAGTAGTCTGCGATAGTACTGGCATCCATTTGCGGTGAGCCTGTCAGTGTTTCTAACGCATTTTGCCAAGGTTGGCTCATACCCATCTCTAGCATTTCGTTAAGTGCTTTACCGGCTTCTTCACTGCCGTAGATAGAACAACGGTTAAGCGGGCCCTCATCACCTGCAATGTCACACAGTGCTTTATGGAACTGGAATTGAAGGATATGCGCTAGGAAATAGCGTGTATAAGGTACGTTCGCAGGCACGTGATATTTTGCACCCGGATCAAACGCGTCGGCGCTGCGCTCAACAGGGGCCATCACACCCTGATACTTTTCTCTCAATTCCCACCATAGTTGATTGTATTGTTCAGGTGTTACTTCACCTGACATCACTTTCCAGCGCCATTGGTCAACCATCAGACCAAAGGGAATGAAGGCAATCTTGTCTAACGCAACTTGCATTAACATACCGATATCGTTTGATGCGTCTGGGATCTCATCAATTAACTCGATTTGCTTAAGGTACTTAGGTGTTATTGATAAAGCGATGGTGTCGCCAATAGCCTCGTGGAAGCCGTCGTTCGCCGAACCACGGTAAAGAAGTGGTTGGTCTTTATAAGCGCGTTGATAGTAGTTGTGACCTAATTCGTGGTGAATAACGTTAAATTCTTCGCCAGTCTTTTGAATACACATCTTTATACGAAGATCGTCTTTGTCATCTAAATCCCACGCAGAGGCATGACACTGAACGTCACGGCCTTCAGGCTTTTGAAACATAGAGCGTTCCCAAAAGGTATCTGGAAGTTCTTCAAAGCCAAGCGATGAGAAAAATGACTCTGCTTGTTTAACCATGGCGATTTCGTCATACCCCTGTTCAGCTAATGCGCCTGTAACATCAGGAACTTTCATTTCTTGCTGAGGTTTAACGATATCGTAAATATTCCCCCACGACTGTGCCCACATGTTACCTAATAAATGGGCTGGAATTGGTTTGTCTTGAGGTACTACGTCTTCGCCATAGTGTTCACCTAGCTTAGCGCGCACATGGCAATGTAGTGACTCGTAGAAAGGCTCTACTTGCGTCCATAAGCGATCCAACTCTTTTGGAAATTCATCTGCTGGCATATCGTACTTTCCACGCCACAAGGCGCTGACGTTTTCAAAACCTAGCTCTGCAGCGCCTTCATTGGCAAGCGATACTTGTTCTGCATAGAGTCCTGCCATTGGTTTAGATACTTCACGCCAACCTGTCCAATATTCTAGTAGCTTGTCAGCATCGCGTAGGGTGGCCATTTCAGAGCTCATTTCAACCAAGCTTTTGCACGTACCATCTTCGCTGCAATACTCACCAGAGCCGTACATGGCACTTAAGTCAGAACCAATTTTTGCAAGCCTCTCTGCTTTTTCCGCATCTGCCGGCGGCGGCATTGTTAAACTGTTTTTAAGTAGATCAAGCTGTCTGCGGGTGTCGGCATCTACGTCTACATCGTTAAATTTCGCCGCTTCTTTAGCTAACTTTGCAACCTTGGTAGAAAGCACTTCATTAAAGTAAGCACTGACTGCTGCTGTATCGAAATTGATATTCGTGGCGTAGCTCCACTCGGCGTGCGCGGCAGGAACTTGCATTTTTGCAATATCATTTTGCGCCTGTGTTAAAAACTGCTTGGCGTCTTGTGCAGTGAGTTGCGGTTTAGTTTCTGTCTGTGTTGTACTTTCGCCACATCCCATAAGCGAAACGCTTACCAATGCTGCTATCAGAGTACGTTTGTGATTGAGCATACTTTGTCCTTTAATTATTGTGTTTTTTACGTGAGTCGACGTTCACATAGACATGCTCTAGCATTGTGTAACGCTGTGTTGCTTTTGTAAAACAAATTCGATATTACTCTCACAAAAGCACTGGCTTTTTTAGGCAATTTATAACTAGAAATGCGAACGGTTGGGGCCTGTTTTTAAATTTGCCTCAACACCTGACGAAAAGTTTTTTAATAATGGGTCAAAGTAATGCAAAACAATGACAATGTAACGTCTGCTACACCTGATTTAGAAAGGTTGTTTATCTACGGAAGCCTTGCTCCTAATTGCCCAAATCACCATATCGTCGCTCATATTGATGGCCAGTGGCAGTCTGGTACGGTAGAAGGGCACTTAGTTCAACAAGGGTGGGGAGCAGTTATGGGGTTTCCAGGAATTGTTATTTCTGATCTAACTAAGGCAAAAGAAGAGGTGAAGGGCATGATGCTAACGTCTTCTCAACTTGCCGAAAACTGGGCCATGCTGGATGAGTTTGAAGGTGACCAATATGAGCGGGTCATTGTTTCTGTTAAGCTTGATGCCGGTCACACTGAAAACGCCTATATTTATCAAATCAAACCAACGCAATAAAAAGGACCATTATGTCAACGGAAGAACCACTCTACTGGGGCTTGAACGCTCGAAGCTACTGTACACTCATTCATGTTTCTCAGTTATCCAGTTTCATTATACCTGGCTTAGGTATCATATTGCCTATCGTGCTATGGATTGCTCACAAAGATCAAAACGAAGACATCAATCAGCACGGCAGGGTGACAGCGAATTGGTTAATAAGCTTGCTCATTTACTCTGTTATTTGTTTTGTCTTGACGCTGATTATCATAGGAGCGCTAGGCTTCATCGCTCTTGGATTAATGAACATCGTCTTTGCTATCGTGGCAGCAGTCAAAGCGAACAAAGGGGAGTTGTGGGTGTACCCGCTAAGCTTTGAGTTTTTTAAACGTTAACCTAAAGAATCCTACGTCACGTTTAGTAAGAAAAACTACTACTGACGAGCGCTTTCGAAGGGCGTTTCCATGTTGAAACGCCTTCGTGCTTATCCCATTGCAGATACTGCAATTGCCAGCGTGAACAATAACGCGATGTGTTTTGGTTTTAAAAGCATGTTCACCTCTTTCCTGTGACTTCTTCTACCTGTGGTAATCTTGAAGATAGTTTTCAAATAGGTGTCGCGCTATTCACAATTAGTATAGTTAACTCATATGTCGCTAATGTCATTACGAGGGCGTTACTTTTTCAAAAGCGCTATGTCGTCGGTTAGCACTTATCTATGCGGATTGGTATAAATATTTGATTCGTAGAATACTATTGCTGCGTGTGCGATAGAGTAAAAAAGAATAATAAACGCAAAGAATGGCGTTAAATAAAGGATTAACCTGATAGACGAGTACTCGCCTAAGAATTACTTAGCGCTGAAGCGGTGACTTGGCAGTGCGCTATGAATAAGGTATTGGCTTTTGGATTGTTTGGTGGTTTGAAGCGAAACATCAGTACCGCGCTTCACCGTGCTTAGTGCTAGCGGTTTATTTTGACGTTGCTTCTTTAATAGTTGCGAAGAAGGCACTTCCTTCATATTTACAAGCGTAGATTGGGCTTCTTGCGCAAAACTAACGTTAATCAACGAATAGGTTATACAAAGTGTGGTAGCTAAAAAAATGTTTTTACTTGGCTTTTTCATCACATTTTTCTCTTTTTGTTCAACTTAATCGCTAAATAAAATTATTGGGTTTTACTTGATAGGGGTTCGATTGCAGAGGCGGTTGCACGCGCCTCATTCATCGATTTTGTTTGTTCCTCTTCATTACACCTAAAGTAGAACGAAAGAGAAACATGATGAGTCATACAAAGGTATGTCAAAAAATACCTTTGCATGTATTTCGAAACTGCGAGATAAAAATTACCACGCTGTAACACCACCATCTACTGCTATGGTTTGCCCGTTCATGTAAGAGTTGCCAGGGGAAAGCATCAGCATCATGGTGTTAACGATTTCTTGCGGTTCGCCTAGACGTTTCATAGGACTTCCCATGCCTAGTTGCTCGCGCGCTTCAGGGGTGTTGTACCCGTCTACGTTCAAAATATTGGTAGGACTATAGAATGGGCAAATTGCATTAACGCGAACATTTTTTCGGCCGTATTCCACCGCGGCTGTGCGGGTTATCCCCGAAACCGCGTGTTTTGCTGCAGCATAAGCACCGCCTTTAGGGGCTCCACCTAGTCCTGCAAGTGAGCTTACATTTAAAACGTGCCCTTGCTTTTGTGCAAGCATAACGGGTATTTGGTACTTCATTCCAAACATAACGCCTTTTACATTCACAGCGAACTGCGAGTCCATGATTTCCTCTGTCATTTGATGAATTGGTGCAGGGTTATGCGCTATGCCTGCATTATTTACGGCTATATCCAGTTTGCCAAAGGTTTCAATGGCTGTTTCAACCAGCGCCTTATTTAGCGACTCACTAGCAATATTACCCGCTAGCACCACGACATCAGTGAGTGCTTGTACATTCTTTTTCGTTTCCTCAAGGGCGGTTTCGTTAATGTCTGAAAGAACGAGTTTTGCTCCTCGGTTGGCAAGACCTAGCGATAACAAGCGGCCAAAGCCACTGCCTGCGCCGGTAATTAATACAACTTGCCCTGAAAAGTCGAGTAGAGCATCCATGGTAATCTCCTATTAGTAACTGTTTAATGTTTTTTGAAACGTGGCTATTTCAGCTGCGTTTGGTTTATAAATTGAATGAGTAATTTGGCTAGCATTTCCCCTTGATCTTCCTGGATAAAGTGACCACCGTTTTCTACAAGGGTATGAGCCATACCGCTGCTACCAGGAACGAGCTTTTGAAATACCTTATCGCCACCTTTAGTGACAGGGTCGCTATCACCGAAAGCCGTAACAAAAGGTTTGTCATATTGCTTTAGCTTTTCCCATGCCTGTCTATTCGCCTGTGCCTCAGCGTTGTCTGGGCTTGTAGGAACAAGAATAGGGAACATACGCGCACCTGCTTTAGAGCTTTCGTCTGGAAAAGGGGCGTCGTAAGCTGCAAGCGTCGCCTCATCTAGAACAGTGGTTGTGGCGTTTTGAATGATCGTAGATGTGGGAAATACGGCGACATCCTGTGAGAATCGGCGCCATTTGATGAAAGCATCGCTTGGCGGGTGGTCGCCAGTGGGCAATCCGGTATTAGACACCATTACACCCGAAAAGCGCTCAGGCATATCGGCGACAAGTCGCAGGCCTAGTAAACCTCCCCAGTCTTGACAAAAGAGTGTAACAGGGCCCTTAGTAGCCTGTGAAAACCAGTCTTTTAGCCATATCACATGACGAGCGTAGGAGTAGTCCTCCTTTCTTACTGGTTTATCTGAGCGTCCAAAACCAATGAGATCCGGCGCGATGACATTGAATCCCGCATCAGCCAATATGGGCATCATCTTGCGGTACAAATAAGCCCACGTCGGTTCGCCGTGTATTAATAGCACGGTATGTCCATCTTTCGGTCCACATTGATAATGGGCCATTGTTATTTCACTGCTTACTGTGTCTGTTACTTCAGTGAAACAGGGGGAGTAGGGAAAGTCAGTGATCGTGTCGAAGGCGCTTTCCGGTGTTTTAAGCACTTGCATAGCCAATCATCCTTTTGTAAATAAAATGTAATTACAAGTGTTGCCCGATTAACAAAAACACCGGTTTTATTTTCTGTCAAATAAACCTTAGGCAAGGTAGGACAGGCTCTGCGCAGAGAAATGAATTCACAAAGGGGCTGGCGGTCAATATTAAATATTATGATAAATGTCTATAACACCAATAAACTTGGATGATTGACAACACTGCAATAACATCCAGTTAACGTGATAAACAGGACATGGTTATGACTGAGATGGAAAATAAAGCCGTAGATTATGCAGTACAACAGGGTGTTGCCACGCTGACAATGCAAAGTGCGCCCGTTAATGCGCTGTCACGCGCTATCAGAGTAGGGTTGATAGAAGGCATAAACAATGCACTAGATGACGACAGCGTAAGTGCCATTGTTATTACTTCTTTACTACCTATTTTTTCGGGTGGAGCTGACATCAGCGAATTCTCTGGTGGCGATTTGTCTCCCATGCTGCCTGAGGTACTAGACAAGATTGAAAATGCGTCTAAGCCGGTTGTTGCTGTTCTCCCTGGACCAGCATTCGGCGGTGGCTTAGAAGTGGCGTTAGCTTGCCATCATCGCATCACCTTTGCCGACAATAAGGTGGGTCTTCCAGAGGTAAATCTAGGCATATTACCGGGCGCAGGCGGTACTCAGCGCCTTCCTCGCTTAGCCGACGTACAAACATCGTTAGAAATGATCGTAACAGGCAAGCCTACGTCGGTGGTCAAACTTCCAGGTGTCTTCGACAAAATTTCTGATAAGCCTGAGCATTTACTTGAAGATACAAAAGCGTATTTACAAGCATTAACGCCAGATAAAGCGATTAAACGCACCAGTGATATCACGCTGTCCATGTCTGATGAAACGCAGGCGGTGTTTGACGCAGTAACTGCACAAACTAAAAAAGCGACTCGTGGTTTCTTTGCTCCATTAAAATGTATCGAAGCGGTACGCGGCGCATACACGCTTGCTTTTGAAGATGGCCTTAAAAATGAAGGCAAGCTTTTCATGGAGTGTATGAATACGCCACAGGCGCGTGCCCAGCAGCATTTCTTTTTTGCTGAACGCGCAGCAGGTCATGTGAGCGATTTCGACAAAAATACTCCTGAGCGCAACATTGATAAAGTTGCGATTATCGGCGCCGGAACAATGGGCGGTGGTATCGCTATGAACTTCGCCAATGCCGGCATTCCAGTCACAATGCTTGAGCTCAAAGAAGAAGCGCTAGAGAAGGGATTAGCGCTTATTAGAAAGAACTACGAAAACTCAGCGAAAAAAGGCAAGTTAACCCAAGAGCAGGTAGAGAGACGCATGGCACTGCTTTCAGGTACCACGTCGTATGACGACTTAGCTGATGTTGATCTCGTCATCGAAGCCGTTTTCGAGAAGATGGAAGTAAAGAAAACCGTATTCTCGACGCTGGATAAAGTGTGTAAGCCAGGCGCCATTTTGGCTTCAAATACGTCAACACTGGATATAGACGAAATAGCGACAGCCACATCCCGTCCTGAAGATGTGATTGGTCTTCACTTCTTCTCGCCAGCGAATGTGATGAGACTGCTAGAAGTGGTTAAAGCAGAGAAGACATCTGCTGAAGTCATTAAAACCTGCATGAAGATAGCTAAACGCATCAAGAAAGTAGCGGTGTTGGTAGGCGTTTGCTTCGGATTCGTAGGTAACCGCATGATTGAGCCTTACGGCCGTGAAGCTAACCGCTTACTGCTTGAAGGAGCAACACCTGAGCAAGTTGATCGTGTTTTAACCGAGTTTGGCATGCCAATGGGGCCGTTCACTATGGGTGATATGGCTGGATTAGATATTGGTTACTATGTACGACAGTCTCGACAAGAGCACATTGCACACGACCCCGCTTACGGTGCAGTGGCAGATCGCTTAGTAGAAAAGGGGCGCAACGGACTCAAAACCGGACGCGGAGCATACAACTATGAACCTGGCAGTCGAGTTCCTGTCCCAGATCCAGAAGTACTAGAAATTGCCAAGCAAGAAGCAGAACGTTTAGGCGTGGTTCAGCGTTCAGACATTAGCGATGAGGAAATTCTAGTTCGCGTCATGTACTCATTGATCAACGAGGGTGCTGCCATCTTAGAAGAAGGCATTGCAGCTAAATCTAGCGATATAGATGTAATTTATGTTTACGGTTATGGCTTCCCTGTGTATCGCGGCGGCCCTATGCAATATGCCGACGAAGTAGGGCTAGGCACTATTTTAGATAAGCTGACTACCTATCGTGATCAATTGGGTGATTACGGAAAAATGTGGCTTGAACCAAGTGATTTGTTGGTGAAATTGGCCCAAAGCGGCGGCACGTTTAAAAGCTATAAAGCGAAGTAGTCATAGCTCTTGTTAGCGAAAATTAATCGACGGTGAGAGCTAGCGATAGCTCTCGTTACCCGACATCCGAATTTGGTAAAGCTAGGTGATTTCGAGAAAAAGAAAATAGGCCTAGCTAAACTTTGGCTGAACTTTCAGCCCAACTGAAAGGAACATGAAAATGCGCGATGCAGTTATCGTAAGTACAGCACGTACGCCAATCGGGCGCGCTTATAAAGGTGCACTGAACAATTTACCAGCCCCTTCATTAGGTGGCCATGCTATTCAAAACGCAGTAGCACGCGCAGGGATCGACCCTGCCAGTGTCGACGACGTGGTAATGGGCGCAGCGCTAACCCAAGGCAGTGGCGGCATGAATATTGGCCGCTTGGCTGGCCTAGCGGGTGGTTTACCGGTCACCGTAGCGGGTATGACACTCGATCGCCAATGCAGTTCTGGCATGTATGCCATTGCTACCGCAGCGAATTCAATTCGTACAGGCGATACCAATATTATGGTTGCGGGTGGCTTAGATTCTATCTCTTTAGTGCAAAACAAAAATATGAATATGTTTCGTGCAGTAGACCCTGCACTGGTTGCTAAGCACAAAGATATTTATATGCCAATGCTTCAAACTGCGGAAGTGGTGGGTAAGCGCTACAACATTAGCCGTGACGTACAAGACGAATACGGTTACCAAAGCCAAATGCGCACAGCAGCGGCTCAAGAAGCGGGCAAGTTTGATGATGAGATTGTACCTATCACTGCAACGCAAGCCTTATTTAATAAAGAAACAGGTGAAACCTCTGAGCGTGAAGTGACCTTGTCGAAAGACGAAGGAAATCGCCCAGAAACAACGCTAGAGGGGCTTAAAGCGCTTAACCCAGTGATAGAAGGTGGTTGTATTACCGCAGGTAATGCAAGCCAGCTTTCTGATGGTGCCAGCGCGACAGTGATTATGGATGAGCACTCAGCGGCAAAAGGCAATGCTCAACCTCTTGGTATTTATCGCGGTATTGCAGTGGCAGGCTGTGAGCCAGATGAAATGGGAATTGGCCCAGTGTTCGCCATTCCTAAGCTATTAAAGCAGCATGGATTAACCATGGACGATATTGGTCTATGGGAGCTTAATGAAGCGTTTGCAGTACAGGTACTATATTGCCGCGATAAGTTAGGCATTCCAGACGAATTATTAAACGTAAACGGCGGTGCCATTTCTATTGGTCACCCATACGGCATGAGCGGTGCTCGCATGGTGGGTCATGCACTCATCGAAGGTAAACGACGCGGTGCGAAATATGTTGTTTGCACCATGTGTATCGGTGGCGGCATGGGCGCTGCTGGTCTATTTGAAGTAATATAGGTATTGGGTATGGAAGGTTATAAAGCTCCACAACGTGACGCCATGTTTGTAACACATGAGCTACTAAATTATCAAAATCACTATCAAAAGCTAGGTTTCGACGAAGCATCTGAAGATCTGGTGTCGGCGATTTTCGCTGAAGCTGCAAAGTTTTCAGAGAACGTACTGGCACCCATCAATGCATCAGGCGATGAAGAAGGGTGTAAGTGGGTTGATGGTGAAGTAACAACGCCTAAAGGTTTTAAAGAAGCTTATCAAACGTATGTTGAGGGCGGATGGCCAGGAATGTCTCACCCTGAAGAATTTGGCGGTCAGGCACTACCATATTCATTGTCATCTATCATTGCTGAGTGGTTCTCAGGCGCAAACCATTCTTGGGCGATGTACCCAGGTCTAAGCCAGGGCTGTATGGCAACAATAAAAGCCCATGGCTCTGAATTGCTACAAAAAATGTTCCTTGAAAAACTGGTTAGCGGTGAGTGGACAGGCACTATGTGTTTGACCGAAGCACACTGCGGTTCAGACCTTGGCATGTTGAAATGTCGCGCGGAACCTCAAGAAGATGGTACTTACAGCTTAACAGGAACGAAGATTTTTATTTCGGCAGGTGAACACGACTTGTCTGAAAATATCGTACACATTGTGTTAGCTCGATTGCCAGATGCGCCAGAGGGGACCAAAGGTATTTCACTATTTGTTGTACCTAAATTTAACGTGTCTGAAGATGGCGAAAAGCAAGATAGAAACGCAGTAGGCTGCGGAAGCATTGAACATAAAATGGGTATCAAAGCCAGCGCGACCTGCGTGATCAACTTCGATGGTGCAAAAGGTTATTTGATTGGGCCACCAAACCGCGGCCTAAACTGCATGTTTACGTTCATGAATACCGCACGTATTGGCACTGGTCTTGAAGGCTTGGCATCATCTGAAGCAGCATTCCAAGGTGCGCTTCGCTATGCAAAAGACCGCATTCAGTTCCGTTCATTAACAGGGCGTAAAAACCCTGATGGCCCAGCTGATCCTATTATTGTGCACCCTGATGTACGTCGTATGCTGTTAACGCAGAAAGCGTTCGCGGAAGGCAACCGAGCGCTTGCCGCTTACTGTATGCAGTTAGTTGACGTTACTTTGTATGGTAGCGACGAGGCTGAGAAGCAACTTGCGGATGCAAAACTTGCATTCTTAACGCCTATCGTAAAAGCCTTTTTAACTGAAACCGCGCAAGAAGCCACGAGTTACGGTATGCAGGTTTATGGCGGCCACGGCTTTATCAAAGAATGGGGCATGGAGCAGCTAGCTCGTGATACCCGTATCTGCACCATGTATGAAGGTACTACCGGTATTCAAGCCGTTGACCTATTAGGTCGTAAAGTAATGGGTTCTAATGGCGAATTGCTTAATGTGTTTGTTCAAGAAGTGCGCGACTACTGTAATTCATTGCGTGACAACGCTCAGTTTAGTGCTTGGACTAACGCGCTAAACTCTCACCTTGACGAGTGGCAGCAGATTACTATGGACATCGGTAAGGCAGCAGCATCGAACCCAGATGAAATTGGTGCAGCGTCTGTCGATTACTTAATGTATTCAGGTTACGTTACCGTTGCTTACTTCTGGCTAAAAATGGCAGTGAAAGCACAAGAACAGCTTGATGCAGGCAGCACCGAAACCGAGTTTTATAAGAGTAAAATCTTAACAACGGGCTTCTACTTTGACCGTTTGTTAACCCGTACTCGCTCACTGGTTTCTGCTATGCAATCAGGTGCAGACAACTTAATGTCTATGCCAGAGAGTATGTTCGCTATCGAGTAACGACATAAAAGTAATACACGTGCGCTACTAAAAGACGTACGAAAGGCCGAGAAAATAATGTAGCCGAGATAATGATTTAACCTAGTCATCATTGGATACGTTATTTTGCTCGGCCTTTTTGTTTCTTAAAAACAACATAGAGGAAGTGAGCACAGTGGTTGTTTCAAAGTACGTGAATGTTGAGGGAGCCAGCCTTCATTATTTATCCCGAGAAGAAGAGAGCGCAGAGAACCCTCTGCTTATCATGTTTCATGGCTTCCCAGAAAATGCGCACACATGGGAAGCGTTAATGGCGATACTCCCCACATCACTTGACATCATTGCCCCAGATTTGCCCGGTTATCATTTATCGAGTCCACTACCCAGTGAAACGGACTACCAAGTTCCATCATTGATCAGTCGAATGGCCGCCTTCATCGAGAAAGTTCAAAAAGGCCGCAAGGTTATTTTGTTGGGACACGATTGGGGTGGGGCAATAGCGTGGCCCCTAGCAGCCTTTCACCAAACATTAATTAGCAAACTTATTATTGTTAATGCTGCTCATCCTTCTTGTTTTACACGGGCAATAAAGACCTCTTCTACGCAAAGAGCAAAAAGCCAGTATATCTCTGCGCTTATTGATAAGGGGGCAGAGCGGACCCTTACAAATACAAGCTTTACGTTATTGAAAAATATGTTAGGCAACGGCTTTTTTGAGAAAGAAACAAGCTATTCAAGGACTCTACTTAACGACTGGGGTAAACCTGAAACCCTCAGTGCGATGCTCAATTACTATCGGCAAATGCCTCAACAAGTGCCACAAAAGAATGTATCTGAGAAAGTGTTGGATGATATTCGTATACCTGAAATATTCATTCACTGCCCAACCCTGTTATTGTGGGGAGAGCAGGATGATGCGTTTGATCTAAGTATACTGGATAAAATCGAACACTATGTTCCATTGATAATTAAGCGGTTTAATCCGCACGCGTCGCACTGGTTACACAGGGAAAAACCTGAATGGGTACAAAAAGAAGTGATAAATTTTATAGGGGGCTAGAAAGGGGTGAGGCCCCTAAAAGGGGCCTCCAGTGCGGCGTCCTGCCGCTACCATGTTGAATCGTTACATCACATGGTGTGATTAATTAGTTATATTAGATTCTGCCGTTAAGCTCTGTTGAAATAGGAGAGCTTTGAAGTCCTTGTTCAGCAATCCACGCTTGAAGTGTCTTACCGTCTGACTCAGGCTCTGCTAAGTCTTTGCTTGGCATTTTCTTAACCAGTAGAGTACCTACTTCAACCGCATTGCTAGTAAGAGCAGTGCGAATTAGGCTTTGGCCGTTACAAGAAATGCCAGAGTAGTAATCGCGAAGCTTAAGTTTGTAGTCTGATTGAACGCTACGCATTTTCTTACGTAGTTCGCCCTTGTCATCTGCTTGAACAATTGTGCAAATGTTTGCAAGTGCTTCGTTGATGTCATTAGCCTGAGCTGCGTTAGAAAAAGCTAAAGTTGATGCTGCAATTACTAGAGAAGTTTTAACGATTTTCAACATGGTTAAATTCCTTCGGTTGTTGTTATTAAGATTGTGTTCGTTCGTTGAGATGCATTAAACCCGAATCTAACTATTTGAAAAACATGTTGTAAAATAACATGGTATGTCAAACCATACCTAAAGGGGGAGCTTGCGTTACGAGCTCACGCATACCGTAGCTTGATTACCTAAGTCACTGGGTTGAAGAACGTGAAAATTTAAAGAGACAGAAAGTAAAAAGGCCCCGTAGCGGGGCCTTTCATTGCAGCTGACGCTGCAACCATGTTGAATCGACTCACATGGCTATGTGAATTAGTGCTTAGATTCTATCGTTAAGCTCAGCAGAAATTGGCGAGCTCTGTAAGCCTTGCTCTGCTATCCACGCTTGAAGTGTTTTGCCGTCTGATTCGGGCTCAGAAAGGTCTTTGCTTGGCATTTTCTTAACAAGCAGTGTACCTACCTCAACTGCGTTGTTCGTTAAGGCCGTGCGGATAAGGCTTTGACCACCGCATGAAACACCTGAGTAATAATCACGTAACTTTAATTTGAAGTCAGACTGTACGCGACGCATCTTCTTACGCAATTCGCCTTTGTCGTCAGCCTGAACAATAGTACAGATGTTTGCTAGTGCCTCGTTTACGTCATTTGCTTGTGCTGCGTTTGAAAAAGCTAATGTTGATGCTGCGATGACTAGAGAAGTTTTAACGATTTTCAACATGGTTAAATTTCCTTCGTTATATTTGTTTAATTAATCGGTTTGTCTGTTCGGGATTAATTAAAAAACAATCAGGTCGAATGAAAAACATTCATTCAAATAACAAGGTATATCGAATAATACGTTAGACTAAAGATGTAAGAGGTATGAAATGCGCTGTAGCCTATAGTATTAAAGGGCGCAGGCAAACTAAGTTGAATTGCAATCGAAGGTCAATAAATAGCCAAATAAAGTGCAAAAAAACAACGTTAATGCTGTTTTTTTGCTTTTTGTTGAAGTTAATGCGTATTAACAATGTACGCAATAGGCATTGTATTAATAAGAAAAGAACGAAATTAAGAAGTAAGCAGTGCTGAGGCAGTACGTTCTGTCGTGATGAGCCCATTGAGCAATTTCGATCGCAGAGCGCCTCTTATAGCGTGCAGTTTGTTGTCGCCCGCTGCAACACCCACTACAGGCTTTTCTGGCGTTGCTTTCAACTTAAAGCTCGTTACTCTCTCGTTAATATCGCAACTAATCAGCGCACCTTCTTCATTAAAGATCCAGCTTATGATTTCGCCACTTGC
Source organism: Alteromonas sp. AO-Serp (assembly GCF_017849675.1). NCBI lineage: Bacteria > Pseudomonadati > Pseudomonadota > Gammaproteobacteria > Alteromonadales > Alteromonadaceae > Alteromonas > Alteromonas sp. AO-Serp. The sequence continues at coordinate 21,132 of NZ_JAFLMX010000336.1, read as the reverse complement.
ACCAGATTCAGCGAGGGTTGCTAATTGATCATCGTCGATAAATCCGTCTTTATACAATGGAGACACACTGCCTAAGTTACCAATGCCTACGAAGCTAATATCCGCTTGTTCGGCAAGCGTGTGAATTCTAGATATGTGTTGTTGCTGTTGCCAAATTTCCCGTTCTAGTTTACTAGATGCTATTACAGGGATAGGCATAGGATAATGCTGTGCTTTAACTCTGTCGGCGACGTGAACAGCCACGTCATAACGCGTCGCCTCTCCGTTATCAGCAATATTACCAACAAGGGAAACAATTTTATGCTGAGGGCAGTGAAGTATTGACAATTCATCAGCACAGGCACGCAGTACACGGCCAGTGCCAAACGCGATGGTTTGTGGAGCGTCGAATTTTAAAGCTCTTTCTATTGCTGCTGCACCCGCTTGACCAAGGCCAAGCGTTGAATTGGGATCGTCATCAACACTGGGCACGACTTCACAGAAAGTTAATCCGAATTTTTTCTTTATGCCTTGCGCTAATTCCATACATCTAGCAATCGGGTGTTCTAAGCGCACTTTCACAAGACCTTCCGACATGGATAACGCCACTAAGCGTTGTGCGCTTTGGCGTGATGTTTTGAGCGTTTTAGCTATCTCATCTTGCGTCTTACCACCAACATAGTACATCCATCCTGCTCTGGCGGCCTCGTCGAGTTTATTGAGTTCGTTTTGTGCTTTCTTACTCATTTAATTTTTCTCATGTCAAAAATGTCAGGGATTCGAGAGTAAAACTCGTCCCATGAATTAATGGTGTTGTCCGATGTCACAATACAATTCTGTAGATGTGCGCCACCTGTATAGTGGAAGTAGCGCATGTCCGCGGCTTTAGCGGCGGCAATCCCAGGCTGAGAGTCTTCAATAACTAGGCAGTTTGTAGGAGCAACGTTGAGAGCATTTGCCGCATATAAAAATAAATCTGGTGCTGGCTTGCCTTTATTAACGAGTGCTCGCGTGAAAATGCGGTCTTCAAAATAGGAAATAAGCCCTGTACTGGTTAACGCCTTTGTTGTTCTTTCAGGTGAACTGCTTGTGGCGACACAAAATGGAATACCTAATGAGTTAAGTGCAGAAAGTACAGAGGTGATACCGGTAGTCTTTTGTAAATGGCACTCGAAGCTGTCGAACAGTAATCCATGGAATTTGTTTTTCATGGACGTGGTAAGTGTGAGCGCAAAGTCATCTTTTAACTTACCCTGAACGTGCTCCATGCTCTTGCCAAGAAAATGCTCTATAAAATATTGTTTCGATAATGCAATATCGAAACTAGACAGAAGTGCTTGCCACGCCTGCATCGATAGCACTTCACTGTCAATCAGTACGCCATCACAATCAAAAATCACCAGTTCCACGTTGTGTGCCTGCAAGAGTCACCTTCCTTTAACTATTAACATTTAACCAACGTCCCCTTGCCAATTCCGTATTCGTACACCAAAGGTCAACAGGCCCCAATTATATGAACATTTGCCTAAGTGTAAGGTAATTGATGGCTTTTGTTCTACCTTAACAGGCAGTTCTTGAGTCCTATGACTAAATACGCGGCTTTCGGCCTCAAATTTCGACTCTAAAATTTCTTCATAGTATCAATTAGATAGATTGTATCGCGTTTATTTTGATTGGTTAATTGTGCATTTTTATTGTGTTAATTAAATAAACAAGCCTCCGTTTATTTTGTTAATGGCTGTTTACAAAGTAGAGGGTATATGCAAATATTTACAAAAATTGAGATATATCCCAATGTCTGGGCAAATGCTCTTGATGTATTTTGAAACCAGTGGGAAATACACCTACAACACGAGATTTGAAGATGAAGTCGACGTCTAGTGATATTGATATTTCACAAGTTAGTGACGAGCAACTCCCCGTCGCTAAACATAAACTGAAAGGATGGAAGCATTTCATGGGCTTGTACGCCGGTGAACATGTGGCGGCAACTGAATTCGTATTTGGTGCAACCTTTGTTGCGCTAGGCGCCACCATGACCGACATTCTGTTGGGTTTATTAATTGGTAATCTACTTGCTGTCCTAAGCTGGACACTTATCACTACGCCTATCGCTGTAGATACCCGTTTGAGCTTGTACTCGTATCTTCAGAAAATAGCTGGCGACTCTATGACCAAGCTCTATAACTGGGCGAATGTCATCATATTTACAGTGATATCGGCCGCTATGATTACGGTGTCGGCAACCGCTGTGCGTTTTGCATTGAATATTCCGGCGCAGTTAAATTGGTATCCGACTAATTTAGCTTTTGTTGCCGTCGTGCTTGCAGTCGGTGTGATAGTTGTCTTTGTCGCTATGTATGGCTTTAACGCCGTTTCCAATTTTTCTCGTATTTGTGCGCCTTGGTTGTTCACCATGTTCATTTGCGGTCCACTTATTCTAATGCCTGCACTCGCTGAATCTGTAATTGGGCAAACGTTTCTTACATCGTGGAATGACTTTATTCATATCGGTAGTACATCGGTGTGGACGGGCTTCACCCAAAGTGGTGAGCCTGGTATTGGTTTATTAGAAGTGATTGGCTTTTCGTGGGCAGCGAACACGATAACGCATTTCGGCCTTATTGATATGGCGTTACTGCGTTTTGCCAAGCGTAAACGTTACGGTTTATGTACGTCGGCGGGGATGTTATTTGGTCATTATATAGCATGGATTTCAGCCGGCATTATGGGCGCAGGAACAGCGGTTATTGTTCAAAAGTCCATTGGTGAATTAGACCCGGGCGATGTGGCTTTCAATGCATTAGGTCTTTCTGGACTCGTTATAGTTATCGTTGCAGGCTGGACTACAGCAAACGCGAATCTCTATCGCGCTGGACTTGCCGCGCAAGCTATTTTTAAAGATAAATCGCGTACTACAACGACCGCGGTCGTCGGTATGGTCACCGTTGCAATTGCGTGTTTTCCGTTCGTGTTTACTAAATTACTGCCACTGTTAACGTATGCTGGATTACTTGTTGTTCCTGTGGGAGCAATTGTGTTCGCAGAGCACATGATTTTTCCGCGTATTGGATTCACACGTTATTGGGCACATTATCAAAGCCTTACTCACAGCACACCAGCGGTAGCGAGTTGGGGTTTGGGGCTTGTGTTTGGCTTTGGTTTAAATGTATTAGACGTCATGTCTTTTTACTATCTATTCATACCCACGTGGTTCTTCACTATAGCTGTCTATACAGCACTGGCCGCCAAGTATGGCGCAAAACGAGCTTATCCTGAGCAAGAAGCACAAGTAGATGCTTTCAATGCACGTGTTGAAGCTCATCAGCAGCAAGAAGCGGCGTTAGAAAACGAACACGTTGAAGACGTTACTGCCGTATCTAAATTACTGCGTCTTACTTCGCTAGCGAGTTTGTTGGTGTCCATAGCATTGGCAATCAAAACTTTTTCTCTTAGTGACACGGTTGCCGCTTACGAATTGAACCGAGACTTATTCTTTAATGTTGGGTTCGCGTGCACCGTTATCTATTTCGTTACTGCGTATTGGGCGATGCGTCGCCACAAAGCGTTACAAAGCTAATAAGGTTCTTATGCAATCTCAAACGTCTATTTTATTGAACAGAGCGAACTTATCGTCGTTGCCAAATGACATAAGGCGTCCAGCTTATGATGTGGAGAACGTTCAAACGGGTATTGTTCACATTGGTGTAGGTGGTTTTCATCGGGCACATGAAGCCATGTATGTAGACAGATTAATGGCAAAAACCGGCGATCTATCGTGGGGCATTTGTGGTGTGGGTCTTCGCGAGAACGACCGTGCAATGAAAAAAGTGTTCGACGAACAAGATAACTTATATACCTTGGTTGAAAAGCACAATGATGGTTCCCGCAGTGCATCAGTTATCGGTGCAATGACGGGGTTTTTGATGGCGCCGGACGATCCTCAAGCAGTCATTGATAAAATGGCTGAGCCCGAAGTACGCATCGTATCGTTAACCATTACCGAAGGTGGCTATAATTTTGATGCTTCCTCAGGGGAATTTATTACCACTAACCCTGATGTCATTCACGATATCGAAAACCCCAAAACGCCTAAACTGGTTTTCGGCTATTTAGTTGCCGCGCTTAAAAAACGCAAAGAAAATAACGTTAGGCCTTTTACCGTTATGTCCTGTGACAATATTCAACACAATGGCCATGTGTTAAAGAAAATGCTGCTTGCGTATATTGAACTGTTTGACCAAGCGTTTGCTAGTTGGGTTGACGAAAACGTGAGTTTCCCTAATTCAATGGTAGACAGAATAACGCCTGCAACCACAAATGAAGATATCGCAACGTTAAGGGCTCAGGGCGTAGAAGATGCTTGGCCTGTAGTGTGTGAGCCTTTTGACCAGTGGGTTATTGAAGATGACTTTTGCAATACCAAGCCGTGTTTAGATTTAGTCGGCGCGCAGTTTGTAAGCGATGTGGCACCGTACGAAAAGCTTAAGCTTCGTATGCTTAATGCGGGCCATTCAGTACTTGGGTTGGTTGGTTCTGTAGCAGGGCTTGAAACTATCCATGAAAGTGTTGAAGCGAAACAGTTAAAGCGTCTTCTATCAATCTTTATGGAACAAGAGGTTATGCCAACACTCGACCCAGTAGAGGGGATTGACGTGTATGAATACAGAGATACGCTGCTATCTCGTTTCTCCAACCCTTTCATTAAAGATACGCTAGCGCGAATTTGCCTTGAAAGTTCGGCTAAGCTTCCGGTGTTTTTATTTCCCACCGTACGAGATAATTTGGCGGCCAACAGAGACACCGATATAAGTGCTTTAGTTGTTGCTTGCTGGGCCTTCTATTCAGACAGGCATGCCTCTCAAGACGGGAAGTCACTTGAAATCAACGATGTGTTAGCTGATAAGTTACACAACGCGGCTAGTAATAACCAAATAGACAGCCTTAGTTTTTTAATGCTAGAAGAAGTATTTGGTAAGCTGGTTGATGAAGCGCGTTTTACCGCTAGTTTCCAGGGCTTTGTAGAGCGCTTGTATCAACAAGAGCCGGTGTTGCTGATTAGCGAAAAGGTAGCAAACAATAAACTCGAGCTTGCCAGAGCTTGTTAGATTGTATTGGTAATCTGCATTAGTACGAAGGGGAGTAGGGAATACTCTCCTTTTTTATGCATTGAATTTTATAGACTGATACAAAAGAAAAAAGCGACCCGAGGGTCGCTTTCTAAAGTGCAGATTTCTCTGCAACCATGTTGAACTGGTTCACATGGTGTGAAACTGTTTTATAGGCGGTCGTTGATAACCGCAGCAATTGGGTTATTTTGCAGACCGTTTTCCGCAACCCAAGCTTGAAGTGTTTTTCCGTCAGCTTCAGGTGCTTCTAAATCACTTTTTGGCATTTTCTTAACAAGTAACTCGCCAGCTTCTAAAGCATTGTTTAGCAGTGCTGTACGAATTAGGCTGTTACCGCCACAGCTAATTGCTGAGTAGTAGTCTTTAAGTTTCATACGGTAGTCTGATTCGACTGAACGCATTTTCTTACGTAGTTCGCCTTTATCGTCCGCTTGAACGATAGTGCAAATATTCGCTAGTGCTTCGTTAACATCAGCCTGTGCTACGCCCGACACACCTAATGTCGCTGCGATAACAAGAGAAGTTTTAACAATTTTCAACATGGTTAATTCCTCAAGTACTTCTATAGATTGTTTGTTTGTTCGGGAGGATTAAACGACAAAAATGAAATCTTGAAAACGTTCTAAGCGATACTTAGGTATGTGGTTTCATAAGTATAGTAAGGTAATTGAATTAAGCCTCTGTCGTTCGCATCGAGGCTTGAACCACTCTTTTACAAAAACAATTCTTTAGTGCCTTTTTGTGGTGCAGGGCTGACAATAATCACTTGAAAGTGATATGTTATAATGTAACACTTAAGGTGCGTAATTAATCGCTTTGGGTTGTGAACGCCATGCCATTTAATGTCACAGGAAATCGTCATTTTGACGCTAGGGTTATATGAATCGACGGTTTGTAAATTTACTTGCGGTAGCAAAGGATAAATGCGACTCGGACGGTTTGCGCTTAACAGAAAAACGCAAAAGAGTATTGAACTTATTAATAGATGCCCAAGCTCCGCTTTCCGCTTACGAGATAAAGGATATGTTCACTACGAGGTATTCTGAAGATGTAAAGCCTATGACGATATATCGCGCACTAGAGTTTCTCACTGAGACTGATTTAGTACACAAACTGAATTTGAACAACAAGTTTGTCGCGTGTTCTCAAGCAAAATGTTGCGAGCATCACGGGTACTCACAGTTTTTAATTTGTGTTCAATGTGGCTCTGTTGAAGAAGTTGCGATAGACCCAATCATATCTGAAAATCTTGTTAAGCAAGCTAAAAATCTAGGGTGCGATATTGTAACGCCACACCTTGAAGTGGCGTGTATCTGCAAGCACTGCAAGTAATGCAGCGCTACTTTTTTAATCTACTCATATCTTTAGTGTCATGAAACTAATTATAAATAATGCCTCTACCTCGTCACGGTTATTAGGCAAAAATGAAGATGAAATAACGTCTGTTTCACTATTAATTGATGGCGGAAAAATAGCTGCTCTTTCGGAAACCCCCATCACTATAAAGTCGGTAAAGACCATAGATGCGAAAGCCTTGTTTTTATCGCCTGGCCTTCTTGATCCCCAAGTACATTTCAGGGAACCGGGGATGGAATACAAAGAAGACATAGAATCGGGTAGTAAAGCCGCGGTTAAAGGTGGGTTTACAGCAGTAGTTTCAATGCCTAATACAACGCCTACAGCTGATAATGCAGATACTGTACGTTTCATGGTAGAAACAGCAGCTAAAAAAGGCTTGTGTAAAGTCTACCCAACGGGCGCGCTTTCAAAGGGATTAGAAGGAAAGTCCATGACTGACTTCAGCGCCTTAACAAGCGCTGGTGCAGTGGCAATTACCGACGACGGTAAAGGCGTTCAAAACAATGCGTTATTTAAGCAAGCTCTCGTTAGTGCTAAGCACCTAGGGGTTCCAGTTCTCGATCACAGTGAAGACGAGACTTTATCAAATGGGGGAGCAATACATGAAGGCGAAATTTCAAAAAAATTCAATGTGAAGGGTATAAAGTCAGCCTCTGAATCTGTGCACGTCGAACGTGGTTGTGACTATAGTTTGGAAACCGGTGGTCATTATCACGTATTGCATGTTTCCACATCGGCTTCTATTGAAGCGGTAAAGCAAGCAAAAGAACGTGGCGCCAACGTTACTGTAGAAGTTTCTCCTCATCACTTGTTGTTATGTGACGAAGATATCGCCATAAAATCTGATGGGACTTTAGATGCGAATTGGAAAATGAATCCACCACTTCGTTCTAGAGAAGATATGCTGGCGTGTCAAAATGCCCTTGTTGAGGGTGTAATAGACGCTATAGCAACGGATCATGCACCTCACTCACCTGAGGAAAAAAAGCAACCTATTGAACAGGCACCGTTTGGGATTATTGGTCTTGAAACTGCGTTTCCTCTGATCTTCACCCATTTCGTAAAAACCGAAAAGCTAACGCTTGGTCGTGCCATCGATTTAATGAGTAAAAATGCAGGTGACATTTTCGGCATACGCTGTGGAAGAATTAAACAAGGCGAAGTGGCAGATCTTGTGCTGTTCGACTTAAATAACGCGTTTACGGTAACGCCATCCTTTTTCGCCTCTAAGTCTCAGAACTCGCCATTTATAGGAGAAACGCTGTATGGAGAAACGCATACAACCATAGTTGCGGGCAACATTGTGTATTCACGGGGTAATATTTAGACAAATACACCACCTCTAATTTCAATAACACTGCGGCGGCGCTTCTCTCTTTGGTGCCGCGTGATAGCCTCGCGCTGTTGCTGCGTCAAATGTTATAAAAAGACTGCCTTGATGCTAAAAATTATTGCACTAGTAAACCGAAAGACACTTTGTGAGCTCTTCATCCCATATAGGGTTAAGTTCAATAGCGATAATTTCAATTTTAGTTTCACTACACTCACTTAATTCGGCTTCGGTAACCTCGTTGTCAACAACGTTATAGCTAAAGACACCGTCACTTGTTATGACAACTGCTTTAAGCCTTTCAACGTTAAGGTTGTGCATCCATTTTAGTAGTGCAATGCGGTCAAACTCCCTGGAAGGTGAGAAACGCCACCCGACAGCTTTAAAACCTTCGCCTTTATTCTCTACTCTCAATACACCTGAGTCAGGAAAAGGCTGTTCATTTATTGATGGCGTAGTGGTAGTTTTGTGGTCGTGCAATTTTTGTGCTTTGATATGAGTAAGTGCACTTGAGCTTCCCTTTAATACGCTAATTGGGAACTCTCCCTTTTCGCACAGTAAGACGGGCGTGTTTGGCTTGGTACGTTGGACGACATAGGTCTCCAATGCTTCGGCATCTGAATGAGTGTAAAGGTCTTGTTTGTTCCCCACAATAACGTCAGCAATGGCGATTTGCTGATTGAAGGTATCATGAGAGGTATAGCGAGGATCAGCGAGCTTTCTTGCGTCAACCAAAGTTACCGTTTTTTGTATGTCGAGAACGTCTTGATAATGCTCGGCAGCTAGTGTTTGTAGTACTTCTATAGGATGCCCCAAACCAGTCGGCTCAATAAGCAAACGGTTTGGTTTAGATTCGGCCAACAGCTGATTAAGAGCAATCTGCATTGGCAGCCCCGCGGCACAGCACATACACCCACCCGGCACTTCTCTAATAAATACTCGCTTTTCATTGCTAGCATTATTGTTAGGTGCTTTATTTCGCGAGCCGTTTACCAATGAGCCATCGATACCAATCTCACCAAACTCATTGATTAGTATTGCCCAGCGTTCATTTGCAGGTTTTTGTTTTAATAAATGTAATAGCGAGGATGTTTTACCCACACCCAAAAAGCCAGTAATGATGTTAGTAGGTACAGCTTTTATCATTGTGAATGTCTTCGTTGAAAGTCATATGAAAATATCAAAACTCTCACACAAGGCTATCATAGCAGGGAGTACATCCCTATGAATTAATCATGATATGTTATATTATAACATTTAGGCGGGGTGTTCACCGCGATATACGCTTAAGGTAAGAAAATTTCGCAGTAACAAAATCTCCCTCATTTTTAACATAGGAAAATCAACAAGTGACTCTTCCCGCGTTGACGGTCGAATCCAATCTAGCCGCACAATATAAAGCATTTGTAGAGCGCCTAAAGATGAGTGACTTCACCGGTGATATCGAAACGGCCTATAGTGCTCGCATCGCGCATGCTACTGACAACTCAGTCTATTACAAAGTCCCGCAGGCCATTATCTACCCAAAATCTACTGAAGATTGTCAGTGTATAGGTAAATTAGGCAGCCACTTCCCAGATGTCGCATTCTCTGCCCGTGGTGGTGGCACTGGTACTAATGGGCAGAGTTTAACCGATGGTATCGTTGTCGATATCCGTCGTTATCTAAATGAGATCATTGAACTGAACCTGGAAGAAGGGTGGGTTAGGGTTCAAGCGGGTATAGTCAAAGATTCACTCAACGACGCATTGCGCCCGCACGGCCTGTTCTTTTCCCCTGATCTATCAACCAGCAATCGCGCTACGCTTGGCGGTATGATAAGCACTGATGCGTCGGGGCAGGGGTCATTAGTGTATGGTAAAACCAGCGACCACGTCATCGGACTAAAAGCAGTGCTTGCGAATGGCGAGATAATTGAAACCGCAAAAATTTCGCGGGATGAAGCTTTACTTAAAGCAAGTGGCTGTACGTCAGAAGCCGCAATTTATCAACAAGCAATGCGTACCTGTATTCAACATCGAGAGGGCATTTTAAAAACATTTCCCCGCTTAAACCGCTTTTTGACGGGGTACGATTTAGAACACGTAGTTGACGGTGATAACATTGACATTGGTAGGCTAATCACAGGTGCAGAGGGCTCACTTGCGTTTGTTACGGAAGCGACGTTAACACTTGATAAAATAGCGCCACTGAAAGCGCTTGTTAACATATCCTACCGTTCATTTGACGCGGCGCTTCGACATGCGCCAGTGTTGGTAAAAGCCAAAGCAACCAGTGTTGAAACCATCGATAGCACGGTACTTAACTTTGCGAAAACCGACATTGTGTGGCATTCCATTCATCATTTAATAGCAGATGTTCCAGATAACGAGTTGTTGGGTTTAAATCTTGTAGAGTTCAACGCCGATTCTGCAGAAGAAATGAAAGTTCATATTGAACAGTTAGAAGTGGCAATTACACAAGAGATAGGACGAGATGGCAGCAGTATAACAGGCTATAGCGTCACCTATGACAAGCCCGATATTCAGCGCATCTATGCTATGCGGAAAAAAGCCGTTGGGCTGCTTGGTAAGGTAAAGGGCAATCAAAAGCCCATTGCATTTGCCGAAGATACCGCTGTCCCGCCGGAAAACTTGGCCGACTTCATTGGTGAGTTTCGAGCATTATTAGACAGCCATAATTTAAAATATGGCATGTTCGGTCACGTTGATGCTGGTGTTTTGCACGTGAGGCCGGCACTAGATTTATCAGAACCACAGCAAGAAGCACTGATGCATACGCTTTCTGATGAGGTAGTGGCACTTGTTGCTAAGTATGGTGGATTGATGTGGGGAGAGCATGGCAAGGGATTTCGAAGTGAATACGGCCCCGCATTTTTTGGCGAAACACTGTTCAATGAAATGCGCAAGATCAAAGCCGTATTTGACCCCCATAACCAGATGAACCCCGGCAAAATCTGCACACCGATAGAGAGTGATGATAAATTAGTCTCGGTGAAAGATATTAAAAGAGCAGGGATTGAGCGGGTTATTCCCGTCAGCATAAAACAAGATGTGTTTCCTGCTTTTGAATGTAACGGCAATGGACTGTGTTTCAACTACGAGCCTACATCACCTATGTGCCCGTCTAGCAAGGTTACCCACGATAGGCGGCACACACCGAAAGGGCGCGCAAGCATGCTAAGAGAGTGGACGCGGCTACTATCGCTTAGTACCAAATTCGGCACTACATTAGAAAGTGAAGGGTTGTCGTATAAGCAGTTCAAAAGTAACTTTCTATCTCGGTTTAAGAACTCCATTTTAAGTAACAAGCCAGACTTTTCACACGAAGTCAAAGAGGTCATGGATGGGTGTTTGGCGTGCAAATCATGTACACATCAATGCCCGGTGAATATTGATGTGCCGCACTTCAGGTCAATATTTTTGTCTATTTACTATCGACGGTATTTGCGACCTTTAAAAGATATGCTGGTTGCTAATATAGAAACGATTGCTCCATTGAGCGCGCGTGCGCCTAAAGTTCATAATGCCCTAATAGAGCTAAAATGGGTGAAGCGCTTCTTGGAGAAGCAAGTAGGGTATAAAGATGCTCCTCAGCTTTCTTATCCAACGTTAACTAGCCGAGTAAAAGCACAAACAGTGCCGTTTGATTTACAACGCCTTTCCCAAATGAATACAGAAGAGCGAAAAAATTATATCGCTGTCGTTCAAGATCCCTTTACCAGTTATTACGATGCGGCTAGCGTCGAGAAGCTGATAAGTGTGATCTATAAGCTTGGCTTTAAACCCATGGTAGTGCCGTATACGCCCAATGGAAAACCTGCTCACGTAAAAGGCTTTCTGGATAAGTTCGAAAAACAAGCGATAAAGACCGCTAACTTACTCAATCAACTCCATGCACTAGACATAACTATGGTAGGCACTGATGCGTCGCTAGTGTTGTGTTACAGAGATGAATACAAGAAGTATTTGCGTGATAAAAGAGGTAACTTCTTTGTGCATACTATCGATGAATGGCTGGATTTGGTTTTAACTGAAAAGCACATAGTAAAGGCGATGATTAAAAAGCGATTCAGTTTGCTTGCACACTGTAGTGAAAAAACGGCTATGCCGGCGCTGACAACCCGCTGGCAAAGCATTTTTGAGAAACTTGGTGCTAATTTAACAGTGCAGCCCTCAGGATGTTGCGGTATGGCTGGAGCCTATGGTCACGAAGCTTCACATTATAAAAATTCAAAAGCGCTTTACGAATTAAGTTGGTCAGGTGTGTTCAAGCAATGTAGCACACAGCATGAAGTGCTTGTAAGCGGCTTTTCATGTCGAAGCCAAGTTGCAAGGTTTGAAGGTAAAAAGCCACGTCACCCTATCGCGGTGGTAAATGAATTAATCCAATAACAAAAAAGGACAGAAAATGAAGGTGGTAATGCGCAGCGTTATGCTGGTGGTACTTTTGTTAACAACAACGTATGCATTCAGTGAACAAAGTGAAACCGATGCTAGGGAAGCCTATATAATGGCAAACTACACGAAATACGAATACCAAATTCCAATGCGTGATGGCGTAAAACTGTTTACGTCAGTCTATGTGCCAAACGATAGAACAGACACTTACCCTTTTATGATGCAGCGTACGCCTTATCGCGTTGCTCCTTATGGTGTTAGTAAGTACAAAAAGCGCTTGGGACCGAGCGAAGCTTTCGAAAAGGAAGGTTTTATATTCGTATTCCAAGATGTGCGCGGCAAATTCATGTCTGAAGGAGATTTTGTCAATATGCGTCCTCAAGACGCTTATAAGCGCGGTAAAGATGCCACGGATGATGCTACTGATACCTATGACACTATTGAGTGGCTTGTAAAAAATGTTGAAGGCAATAACGGAAAAGTGGGGATGTGGGGCACATCGTATCCTGGCTATTACACGTCAGTCGCCTCTATAAATAGCCACCCCGCGCTAAAGGCTATTTCTCCACAAGCTCCAATTGCAGATTGGTTTTTTGATGACTTCCATCGAAATGGGGCGTTTGTGACCCCTATGGCGTTTATATTTTTCGACACGTTTGATAAGCAGCGTGATGGTACGTTTGCTTATTGGCCTGAAGGAATGAAGTCAGAAACACCAGATGGCTATCAATTTTTTAAAAATTTAGGGCCGCTTTCCAATGTCAACGACAAGTACTTTCACGGTGAACGACCATTTTGGAATGAAGTTATTCAACACCCTAATTATGACGACTATTGGAAGTCACGAGATGTATTGCAACATTTATCTAAGACAAAGCCTGCGACGCTGGTTGTCGGCGGTTGGTACGACACCGAAGACTTATACGGCCCGCTTTACACCTACCAAACCATGTCACATAACAACAAAAAGGATCATGTAAAGCTGGTGATGGGTCCTTGGTATCACGGTCAATGGCAGAGTGAAAAAGGTGGAACGGAACTCGGCGAAGCGCATTTCGGATTTGACACCAGCGCTTGGTTTCAAAAAGACGTGTTATTGCCGTTCTTCAAGCAACACTTGAAAGGGGCCAATGATGCAAACATTGCCACTGCAACTATGTTTGAAACGGGGAGTAATCGTTGGCGTCACTTTGATGTCTGGCCACCCAAAGATACATCTCAAAAAACGTTGTTCTTAGCAGGAAAGGAAAAGCTGGTTGAAAATGCAAATAACACCGGAAGCAGCGAATATGTGAGCGATCCGAACAAACCCGTTCCACACTCTGCAAAAATTAGCCGCGGGTGGGATAGACCCTATATGGTCGAAGATCAGAGGTTTGCAGCGAGAAGGCCTGATGTGCTGGTATTCGAAACAGAAATACTAGAAAACGACCTCACTATCGCTGGCGCCATAGACCTAAATTTGTGGTTTTCAACAAACAAATCTGCTGCCGATGTAGTCGTAAAACTGGTCGATGTTTTTCCGTCTGTAGATGACAATGTCAATAAGGCGGATATGGAGAAAGGTAATCGCTATGAGTTGGTGCGTTGGGGCGTGTTACGCGGTCGTTTTAGAGAAAGTATGAGTAAGCCCAAAGCGTTTTTTCCTAATCAGCCCACGGAAATTGGCTTTGAACTTTACGATGTATTACATACATTCAAACGAGGACATAAGCTACAAATTCAAATACAAAGTAGCATGTTTCCGTTTCTTGATTTAAACCCGCAGAATTATGTTGAAAACATTTTTAACGCTAAAGAGAGCGATTTCACCAGAGCATTCCACACGATTTATCACAATGATGAGCATCAGAGTTCGATAAGCTTCAACGTGCTGTAAGTTTAATTTACTCAAAAGTAAAAAAAGCCCTGTTTAAACAGGGCTTTTGCTTTGTCTATGTTAGTGAGGTTTATAGTTGCTCGCTACTTCCATTATTTGTTCACGCATCCACATATGAGCGTGATCATGGTCGGCGCTTACATGCCAATAAAGGAAATACTCTACAGGCGGTAAATCAAAAGGAACCTCGTACAACGCTAGATCGTAATGTTTAGCAAGGTGATACGGCAGGCACGCGATTAGGTCTGTCTTTACTATCGTACTTGGTACGGTTAAAAAATGTTGACCTCGCATAACTTCCTTGCGTCTTTTGCCCATTTTATCTAACGCAATATCTATTGGGCCCACACCAGACTTACGCTGTGACACATTAATATGGCCTAATCGTAGAAAGGTATCTAAGTTAAGCCCGTTTTTGAGCGCGGGGTGATTTTTACGCGCTAACACAACAAGTCTGTCTTGGGCGATTTTTTCTTTACACAAATGAGGGTCTGTAAATGTCGATGCATCTGAGTAAAAGTCCAACGTGCCCGATGCCATCGCCGAAACAACTTGGCTTCTAGGAATCTCGTAATTGGTTAACCCAATATTTGGCGCCAAATTCTGCAAACGTGAAATGAGACGAGGCATAATGCTTACTTCAAGCAAATCACGGCTGGCAAAGTTAAAGGACTTCTCGGCTGTGAGAGGGTCGAATGTATGACTTTCTTGCACGCTTCTGCGTAGTAAGGCTAAGGCTTGTCGAGCTGGAACAATAATATTTTGCGCCACGGGGGTAGGCGTCATACTGTGGCCGGTACGAACGAACAGCGGGTCGTTAAGCATTTCTCTTAGCCTTGCTAAAGAGTTACTTACCGCTGGTTGAGTAATGCATAAGACATCTGCTGCCTTGGTTAAGCTTCCTGCCGTGTAAATGGCGTCGAATACTGCAAAAAGGTTCAAATCGATTCTATTGAGATTCATAACTAATCCTTTAAGAGCGAGTGCCCTGAAAAAAGCCAATAGATGAAGAGGCGCTTGTTTGTATCACGGTGCGTTTAATAGAAAACTGTGATCCAATGCTACATAGCATCTACGAATTATTTACGTTAGTGTAACAAGAATATTTATAAATACCTATTATTAAAAGTTAATTGAAACATTCAAGGTAATAATAGTAGTTTTATCGTCAATAAATGGAGATTGGACTGAAAAATGAGAACACTTTTAGACTTAGCAGTGGGAGATACCCTTGAACAACCTGAATGGCTGACGGTTACGCAGGATATGATCAATCAGTTTGCAGACGCTACCGGCGATCACCAGTGGATACATTTAGATGCTGCGCGCTGTGAAAAAGAAAGTCCCTTTAAAACAACAATTGCTCACGGCTTCTTGACTGCCAGTCTCATGCCTAAAGCATTCGCTGAGGTAATCGCGCCAGACGAACGTATCGCGTCTATGATCAATTATGGCATTGATAAGTTACGTTTTCTTGAACCAGTAAAAAGTAATGATGCCGTTAAATACCGATTCAAACTTGTCGAAATCACTGAAAAGGCGCAAGGGAAGCTTTATAAAGTAGAGGCAAGTTGCTTACTTAAATCGAATGGGAACCCAGCGCTGATAGGTGGCTTTCTCATGCTCGCGGTGCTTAAGCCTTGATAGATTGCTGTTTTACGCAGTAAAAGTGGCTGTACAGACTAGTACGGCATATTGCCAAATGCGTATGACGATGCGTGTGCTACGTCGTTGTCTAGTTGATATGTCGCACCGTGTATTGCAAAAACATGGTGCCACAAAATAAAAAAGCCTGAGATGCTGGCGTTTGTTGACCTTTGATATATAGCAAAGGTCAACAGGGCCTAGTTTAGCGATCGTCAGGCTTTTACCTACACAGTCCTACTTTATCGGCAAGACCTATGTCGACAGAAACGAGTTAGTTAGACGCTTCTTCGGCACCTTCTTCAATGGCTTCTCCAGCACTTTGAATATCTTTACCGGCCCCTTCAACTGTTGCACAACCGCCTAAACTCCCAAAACTGGCTGCGAGTATAAGTACTAAAAAAGCGTGTTTAAGTGTTTTTGAATTTAACATTTCCATTTGCATCTCCGTTAGTTTCATTCTTCTGCGGGTTGCTCAGGGTTATCACCCGCTTTCACATCAGACTGCTCAGTTGATGAATTTGTATTACCTTTACTTGAACTTCTCTCATCCTGCTTTTTAAGCATGCTATTAAGCTTATCTCCCCCTTTAGCATTGAAATCCAATGTTCTGATAGGGAAAGGAATAAGAATATCGTTTTCTTCTAATACCGTTTTTACTGTACTGATCGCGTCGTGGCGTACGACCATAAATCCTGGCTCTCCTGGATATCGAATCCAAAACCACAGTAATAGGTTGATACTTGAATCGCCAAAAGACTCTGCGTAAACCGCGGTCTCTTCTTTTTTGATGACATAATCTTTTTCATTCATAGCATCCGTAATAACTTTGGCGGCTTCTTCTATATCATCAGCATAAGAAATGCCGACAGGGATCTCTATTCTTCGATAACCAAGATATGAATAATTGGTCAATATATTTCGGAAAAGAATCTTGTTGGGTATAACTTCAAGTTGACCATAAAAGGTTTCAACTAAGGTGTTTCTAAGGTTTATTTCCTTTACGTTACCAAATACACCTTCTGCCTCAATGACGTCACCAATTTCAAAGGGTTTTCGAATTCCCATGGCTACACCGGCAATGAAGTTTTCCGTCATATCCTGAAACGCAAAACCAATGGCCAACCCGACGATACCTGCGCCTGCAAGTAAAGAGGTGACAGTACCTTTAAGGCCAACAAAGTCTAGCGCAATGAAAATTCCCGCTATTAAAACGATAGATTTGATTATGGAGGTGAGGAGGCTTGCAATTTGTCGAGACTCAAACGTTCTGCGCATAATCTTGCCAGCAACGTTGCCGATCACTTTGGCGATAATGCCAAAGGCTATCGCAATAAAAAATGCGACTACAATGTTAGGAAGAAGCGTAATGCCACCTTCTACCCAAGACTCTAGCTTTTCGCTGAGTAATTTATAAACCTCATCTATTTTTGGAAACTCCATAGACCTCGTGCACCTTCATATAAAGTGTTCCTGATGTTTCAAGAATCATTCCTTTCAAAATAATCTTGTAACGCATTGAAAATTGGAGGGTATGCCTGGTTTTTGAGGTGCGCGATCCATCAAGCGTAATGAATAAATTTCCCATATTGGGAAACATATTCTCAATTGGGATATGGCTAAATTCAGTGGAGAGGCTTCAATTTATCCTAAAGGATATCTGGTCAGACCATGTGTAAAATTAATGTAAACATATTATTCACAATAAATTTACAAAGGTGAAATTCAAGCATAGTATCAATTGCGTAGGTCAATATTTGTTCATGGCCTCAGACAATAACAACACGAAATCGAACAGCCTGTCGCTAGCGGAAAGTGTGGGTAGTAATGCCGGTAGTGATAAGCCCAGATTTGGAATCACACTATGAAATTTAAAACGCGTAAGACAGCAGTGGCGGCAATGGTCGGTACTGCTTTATTTTGCTCTCCTTATATCGCATCAGCCCAAGAAGCAGACGTTGAAAGTGAGCAAGAAGCTAAGAAAGACGTAGAACTCATTTTGGTTACCGGTAGTTTTGTTCGCCGTAGCGAAAACTTCGAATCTCCTTCTCCACTAGCCGTGGTAGATAGCGTGGCTATCGACGCGATTGGCGCAAAGAATATTGCGGATATTACACAAACACTCACTATTAACACGGGTGCTGAAAACAACCCAGATGCTTTTACGCAAAACGCAACAGCGGGTACGTCGAATATTAACCTTCGTGGTTTAGGCGTAGCGTCTACTCTGGTTTTACTTAACAACAAGCGTCAGGTCGTTACAGCGCAACCAACGAACGAAGGCTTGAACTTCGTCGATACCAGTTCTCTTGTACCGATGATAGCCATTGATCGTATGGAAGTGGTTAAAGATGGTGCGTCGGCTCTGTATGGTTCTGATGCCGTTGCAGGTGTCGTTAACTTTATCACCAAACGCAATTATGACGGAGCAATGGTAAGCCTTGACTATCAAGATGGTGCGCATGGCGACAACAAAGAATACATTTTACAAGGTTTATGGGGCGCAACCGGAGATAACGGAAGCGTACTAGCGGCGATAAGCTATACCAACCGTTCGCCGCTTTTTCTCAGCGATAGACGACTAAGTCGTCCCCAAGACGATACAAGTGCTCTGGGTAACCCAGGCTCTTTCTTCTTAAACATTCCAGGTGCAGGGGCACTGCCCATTATCGACCCGTACGGATGTGAGGAGTTTGGTGGTGCACCCAATTTACTTGCGCCAAGTGGTACAGTGCCAGGTTTAGAAATTGGTTTTTGTGGTTTTGATTTCGGTAAATTTTATTCATATGTTGCCGATGAGAGCCGAACAAATGCTTATGTGCGTGCAGACTACGAGTTCGATAACGATATTACATGGTCGGCTGAATTCAGTTTAGCGAGAAACCGTGCTGAACGTGGTGGAGCACCGAGCTTCCCAATTTTAACCTCTCCAATTGTTCCGGATTATCATCCGCAGAATCCATTTGGTCAGCCTGTCGCTTTCTTCGGCCGCGCTGAAGGTAACGGCTTCCCTGGTGACCCAGCGAATACCGAATCAGATACCTTTCGCTTTAGCACCAGTTTACAAGGTGTGACAGACACTGGGTTCTGGGAAGTAAGCTATACACGTGCGGTTAACGATTTTGTATTTAGGGTTCCTGACGTACTAAATACCGAGTTTCAGCTTGCGCTATACGGTCTAGGTGGCTCTAATTGTGACCCTATCGCTGGAACGCCAGGGGTAGGGGATTGCGAATTCTTCAACCCATTTGCAACGTCTTACACAACGGCGCCTAACTCTGATTACGTGGTTAGCTCCTTTACGGGAACCGAAGTGATCGACTCTAAAGCGGATCTCGAAGTTTTCGAAGCGTTTACATCGTTTGATGTGTTCGAAATGGGCGGTGGCTTTGCGGCGTTAGCATTGGGTGTTCAATATCGTGAAAACCAGCTTAGCCAAGATTACGATGACCTTGCTAACCAAGACAGTTTCACATTCGTTATCGGCAACCCTGATATTGATGGTAGCCAGGATGTATGGGCAGCGTTCGGTGAACTTGCATTACCAATAAATGACGAATTAGATGTTCAGCTAGCGGTTCGTTATGAAGATTACGGCGGTACCATTGGAAGTACGGTGGATCCAAAGTTAGCGATTTCGTGGCGTGCGACTGATGAGTTTTCACTTCGCGGCTCGATATCTACGTCGTTTAGAGCGCCAACAGTGTTCTTAGCACAAGGTGGCGCAACGTCGTTGCAACAGCTTATTGACCCCGTTCAAGGTGCTACGGCATTTGTAGCTGTTAGAACATCGGGTAATGAAGAGCTAAAACCTGAAGAGTCGACAGCCTATAATATTGGCTTCTCATACGAGCCTTTCAGAGACTTTTCTGTTGAAGTTGATTATTGGAATTTCGAGTTTGAAGACTTGATCATTCAAGAGAACGCGCAGGCGGTACTAAATGATGATCCGACTAACCCAGACCGCGTCATCCGTGCTGGAGATCCGCTGACTGGACCTGTTCTTCAAGTAAATAACACGTATGTTAACGCGAGTTCTTTGGAAACATCGGGTCTTGATTTTGTAACTAGTTATAAAATAGAGACAGACTTCGGTAACTTTACACCTACGTTGAATGCGACCTACATCACTAAGTATGACTTGATGGACCCACAGGCAGGGAACATTGATGGTGCAGGACGCCGTAACTTCAATAACATTGGTGTGTCTTCTCCTGAATTGCGCGCGAACTTGGGACTGGCTTGGCAAAACGATATCCATGCAGCCAATATCTTCCTTCGCTACATCTCATCATATGATGATGATCAAAATTGCGCGGACGGTACTGCAAACGTGGGTGGTTGTTCAGGTGGCTTTTACGAAGTGGATAGTCACTTGACGGTAGATGCTCAATACAACATCGACTTAGGCGGCTTATATGATACAGAACAAAGTTATGTGTTGACGTTAGGCGCAATTAACATGTTCGACGAAGAGCCTCCACAGCTATTCACTAACAGCGGGTTTGACTCTAAGGTTCACGATCCACGAGGTCGTCAAATCTATGCGCGCTTAGCTATCGAGTTCTAATCTGTTAATAAGGTAGAAGTATAGCCACCCTTTGACTATAAAAGTTGAAGGGTGGCTTTTTTGTAAACCTTAGCCTCCACTCCTCTTTGTGATTTTGTCTCCAGTCTCTTCTAATGTTAAACCAATCGATTAAAGTATCTCGTAGTAGGTAAGACTTTTACGTAATCATCAGTGATTGAAGGAGATAAGAATGGCGACGAAGCTGTCTGATAATGAAATTAACGAAAAATTGAAAGCGCTCAATGAACTGGTTTCCGATGACACACCATGGGAGCAAAGTGGAGACACTATCAAAAAGACGTTTATGTTTAAGAGCTTTATCCGAGCTTTTGGGTGGATGTCTCAAATTGCGATTTGGGCGGAAAAGCTAAAACATCATCCGGAGTGGTTCAATGTTTATAATAAAGTAGAGGTAACATTGACTACGCACGACGCTGGTGGGCTAACAGAATTAGATTTTTCGTTGGCTGAAAAAATGGAAAAATTTAAATAGCTTGAATCAACGTGTGTAAATAGGAGCTAAAAATCGGTTAATTCGTATTAACTTTGTTCATGTTGGTCAATTAAACCGCTAACAGTCAGAAAAATGAAATATTTCGCATGCTGGTACTTGTGTTGCGAAAGTCCCTATGTATAATACGCACCACGTTGAAGCGAGGCATTAAATGAAGCGCTTACAACAATAATTTTCTGGCGCGGGATGGAGCAGTCTGGTAGCTCGTCGGGCTCATAACCCGAAGGTCGTAGGTTCAAATCCTGCTCCCTAAACCACACAACATATCCAGAATTTAAAAGCATTTCAAAGGAAAGCTATACCGTACAAGCGCGGGATGGAGCAGTCT
>NZ_JAFLMX010000355.1:0-10360 GCF_017849675.1 Alteromonas sp. AO-Serp | reverse complement strand
ATCAGCAAAAGCATGCAGCTGAGCTCGGGGTGGTATATGGCAAAGGGTGTAAAAAGCACGGTTGAAAGACGATTAACCGGTAAGCGCTATCAAAAGTGTGTAGCGTCACTTTTTTGCTGCGTTCTGTTGTCGTTTTTAAACAGCGCGCTCGCGTTTAATGAAGCGCAACCTTCACATACTCAACAAGCTGCACCACAGGCCTCTTTTGCCACTATTGTGGTCATTTACATAAAAGTTGCGGGCACATCTCCACCGGGCACACCAGACTATTTAAAGTCCCCAAGCAATGAGGGGACAGCTGGCGCAAGTGTGGCGATAAAGGATGCCAATATCACGGGAAAATTTCTTGGTTATCAGTTTGAGTTAACTGAAATCAGTGCGTCTTCTATCGGCGAACTGCAAGCTTCTTTAGCTAAAACACGCCAGCACTCTGGTTCAAGTGCTAAAGCGAATCACATAGAAATAAGCAGCAATCAGCAAAGCAACATTGCACCTGTTGTACTACTGGACATGCGAAGCAGTGATAAGGTAAAGGCTGCCTCAATTGAGCAGTTGATTGCCAATATTCAAAGCACGCTTCCTAATGCCGTATTTTTTAACGTAGCTAATAGCGATGATTTGCTGAGACAAAATTCATGTCGCCTGCCCTTGTTTCATACAATCCCCAGTTATCAGATGAAAGCCGACGCGCTAGCCCAGTGGTTTCGCACTAAGCGTATTGACGAGATATTTGCAGTTTACGGAAAAACCGCTGACGATGCTGCATACCTAGCCGCGTTTAAACGCAGCGCTAAGAAATTCAAGCTTTCACTTGTTGAAACTAAACAGTGGCAGGACAGTTTTGATTTACGCAGGGCTGCCTTTGCTGAAATTCCTCAATTTACGCGAACAACCGAAACCTACCAGGCTGTTTTTACCGCTGATAGCGCGGCACAATTCGCGTATAGCCTACCCTTTAACACCTATTATCCCGTACCTGTGGTCGGCGCTGCCGGCCTAAAATCACTAGGTTGGCACTTTACCCACGAACAATGGGGCGCCCGTCAGCTTCAAAGCCGTTTTGATGACGGGTTTGACAGACACATGAATGAAATCGACTTCGCCGCGTATCTTGCGGTAACGGCGGTGGCAAATGCTGCGCAGCAAGGAAGCAATTTAAAGCAGCAGGGAATACTTAAAACCTTGCTTAGCGACCACTATACGCTGGGTGCCTATAAAGGTCGCCCTCTTTCTATTCGCCCCTACACCCACCAATTTCGTCAGCCTATTGCGCTGGCCCACGAAGACGCACTGGTGACTCATGCGCCCCTTGAAGGCTTTCTGCACCAAACCAACGAACTGGACACATTAGGCGCAACACACACTACCTGTAAGGACAAGTTATGAGCTATCGCTTTGCACTCTTGCTTGGCAGTTTAATGGCAGCCTTTGCCTTAGCACTTCCTCAAGCCTTTGCACTTCCTCAAGCGTATGTCACTAACGAAAAAGACAACACGCTATCTGTCATTGATATGACGACATTTGATGTGATTGAAACTATCGAGGTTGGAGAGCGACCCCGAGGGTATATTTTAAGTGCAGACCAGTCCCACGCGTATATCTGTGCCTCTGATGCTGATCGCATTCAAATTATGGATTTGTCTACCCATTCGATCGTAGGCGATCTTCCCTCAGGTGCAGATCCTGAAACCATAGCATTACATCCTAACGGCACCACTATTTACACAGCTAATGAAGACGATGCCCTTCTTACCGTTATCGACATTCCAACGGCTCAGGTCATTTCTCAAATAGATGTGGGCGTAGAGCCTGAGGGGCTTGCTGTGAGTCACGACGGCAGCATGATGGTCGTCACATCAGAAACCACTAACATGGTGCACTGGATAGATACCAAAACGCACGAAAATATTGCAAATAGCTTGGTTGACGCAAGACCCAGAGATGCTCACTTTACCAGAGATGACAAGTACCTTTGGGTAAGCTCGGAAATAGGTGGCACCGTTAGTATTTTCGATACTGCTACTAAGCAAAAAGTGAAGACCCTTTCCTTTGCCATTAAAGGCGTTTATCGCGACAAGGTTCAGCCAGTGGGTATTGTGCTTATGAAAGATAGGCCCTACGCCTTCGTGGCGCTTGGCCCAGCGAATCGCATAGCGGTCATCAATACCGATACCTTCGAAGTGGAAGACTACATTTTGGTTGGGCGACGAGTGTGGCAATTAGCGTTTAATCAAGATCAGTCTTTATTGCTGACCACTAACGGTGTGAGCGGTGATGTTTCTGTCATCAATACCCACACGTTAAACGTAGAGCATACGGTAAAAGTGGGGCGTTACCCGTGGGGCGTGGCGGTTAAATGGAAATAGCGGTTCAAGCGGTTTCACATCAGTACGGCGGCCACCACGCGCTGGACAATATAAACCTTTGCCTAAAACCAGGCTTAACCATGCTGCTTGGGCCAAATGGCGCAGGCAAAAGTACCTTATTTGCGCTTATTACGGGCCTTCAAAAACTCACGCAAGGCAGCATTACCTTTGATGGTGCTACCCTGTCTCAATCTCGCACAAGTATTATGGCGAAAATGGGCGTGGTATTTCAGCAAAGTACCTTAGATATCGACTTATCAGTAAAACAAAATTTGTCCTACTTTGCTTCGCTCCACGGCATAAGTACCACTAGCGCGCTATCTCATATTCAAGGCCTGCTCGACGAGCTCGATCTTACGAGTAAGCTCAACACAAAAGTTCGCAACTTAAATGGCGGGCACAGACGTCGGGTCGAGTTAGCTCGCTGCCTTATTCACAAGCCATCCTTGCTGCTACTAGACGAGCCTACCGTTGGCTTAGACATAGAATCCCGTCATCTTATTTTGCGGGTAGTACAAGCACTCGCTCATTCCCAAAACGTAAGTGTACTATGGGCCACGCATTTATTTGAAGAAGTGAAGCACAACAACAACTTGATAGTCTTATCAAAAGGACGAGTGTTAGCCCACGACCAATGTGAAGCCTTGTTAGCCAAGTATCATCAACAAGATATTGAGCACCTTTGGCAGCATTTGATGCAGGAAGGCTCCTGATGTATTGGCGCTGTTTTGTGGGCGTACTTACCCGAGAGATGCTGAAGTTTTGGCAGCAACGTACACGCCTGTTAAGTGCATTGGTGCGCCCGCTGCTTTGGCTATTTGTTTTTGCCGCAGGGTTTCGTTCGGCCCTGGGTCTTTCAATGACCGAGCCGTACGAGAGTTATATTTTGTACGAAGAGTACATTGTACCTGGGCTTGCCGCCATGATTGTACTTTTTAATAGTATGCAAAGTTCATTGTCCATGGTGTACGACAGAGAAATGGGCAGCATGAAAGTACTGCTGTTAAGCCCGGTTCCCCGCCCTTTTCTGCTAGGCAGTAAGCTTATAGCCAACACCTTGGTAAGCGCTATTCAGGTGTACATCTTCTTTGCCTTTGCGCTTTTACTAGATGTACGCCTATCTGCGTTGGGATACGTTTATGCGTTGCCTGTTATTGCACTACTGTCATTGTTTTTAGGTTCGTTAGGATTATTACTAGCAAACTATATTAAGCAGCTAGAGAACTTTGCCGGGGTCATGAATTTTGTCATTTTCCCGTTGTTCTTTCTATCAAGCGCCCTATACCCGCTTTGGAAAATGCGTGAGGCCAGCGAATGGCTGTATCAGATTTGTGCCTTTAACCCCTTTAGTAGCGGCGTAGAATTACTGCGATTTGCTCTCTATGAAAAACTCGAACACAACGCGCTTGCCGTTGTACTTTGCCTTACGGCTATCACTTTTATTTTCGCTGTGAGAAGCTTTCGCCCCAAAGCCTCAAAAGGGCGTTTCTCGTGATAAAAGCAAACCTAACCTAGTCTAATGAAAGAAATAAAATTGAAACGTTAGACGATAGTGACTGCTTACTAATTTTAACTACACCCACGTTGTTGGCGAGCCAACTCTTTCACTTTTCAACACCCGCAAAGGCATACATTGAGCAGGTTTTTGACGATGAAGGTTTTGCAGGAAATAAAGGCGAATGTGTATTCGTACAAGGCCTTAAGGCGTTTAAAACAAGTTACATCTCAGACACTGAAAACAGCGGAAAAAACAAAATTAGCCATCAATTAGCTGAAGTAAAACGGGTGCTGTTTTATGGTGTCGATTTTGCGTTTTTTGAAGCGTCAGATGCACCCAACGTCTCTAGCCGTGCCTCGACTTTATCTAAAACTAATGACCCTTCCATGGTTAACCGCTCAAGCTACGCTAGCGATTCAAACTCCGCGTTTTATTCGAAAAGCACTAGTGAATTGAAGCAAACTAACGCGCCAGCATTTCGCTACTTAGAACAGCAGTTCGATGCATTGTTTAAAAAGCTTAAAAGCGTGTCGGTAACCTTGGAAAAACTGTCGTTTATGGCGCTTTCTACCACTGAAACAGCAAGCAATGACCCTGTTAACACCATTGCAAGCCACTCACCATTTCTGAGTGCGCTACTTAGAAGCTATTTCAAGCACGGTTATCACTTTAAGGGCTATAAGACGAATAATCGTTCGGTTTCTAGCAGTCGAGCCCGCGATGGCAACAACAACGCAACTAGTGTTGAAAAAAACGCCGCAACTAATGAAGCAATTAACCAAGCAACTGATATTAGAGGCACGCTGTCTCTTGCATTAGATGCCAAGCATTTTAATAAAGCGCAAAAGCGTCTCGTTTCACACACTATCCGCTATGAATCAGCCCTGAATGCCGCGATGACGTGGGCTAAAGATCTCGCCCACATGCCAGCCAACTTATGTACGCCAGATTATCTGGCCGAACAAGCTCTGCATCTGGAGCAAACCTTTAATACGGTGTCTTGCGATATCCTCAATGAAAGTGCGCTAAAGCAGTTAGGCATGAACGGGTATTTAGCGGTAAATGCAGGTTCACAGTTTGCTGCCACCATGCCTATTCTTCGCTATACAGCCAAAGGTTTAGAGAATTCACCGCCAGTAGTGTTAATTGGTAAAGGTGTAACGTTTGACAGCGGCGGCATAACGTTAAAACGCAGCCCTGATATGCGCCATATGATTTACGACATGGCAGGCGCTGGCTGTGTATTGGGCGTCATTCAGGCGGTTGCCACACTGGGGTTAAATATAAATATTGTTGGTATTGTGGCGAGCGCTGATAATGCGATTGATAGCAAAGCCTATCGCCCGGGTGACATCATTACTATGCACTCAGGAAAAACCGTGGAAGTCATGAGCACCGATGCAGAAGGGCGTATGCTTATGGCCGATGCAATCAGCTACGCGAAACAGTTCTCCCCCTCGGTTATTATTGATATTGCAACTCTAACCGGCGCGACCATTAGCGCACTGGGGCACAAAGCCACTGCACTTTTTAGCAACGCTCCAGCGCTTGAAAGTGCGTTAGTTGAAGCGGGTGAACAGGCTAACGACAGGTGCTGGCCTTTCCCACTGTGGCCAGAATATCAAGACGCCATCACCTCTCAACATGCGGATATGATGAATACGGGTATAAACTCTCCCGGTGCTATTTCGGCAGGCTGCTTTCTCTCTCGCTTTGCTGACGGCACGCCGTGGGCTCACCTCGATGTAGCAGGAACCGCTTTTACCTACACCAAATCGTTATCGGCGACCGGCCGCCCTATTCCTTTGCTGTTATCTTACTTAAGCAGTTGCGCAGTCAAAAATAATCAATAAATCATCAAAATTCATGACAGTTCTCCTCCCTTAGGAGGATATCTGTTAACACATATTCAACATATACTCAGTCATGCGTTTAATCATAAAGAAGAGGAACAATTATGTGGACTAAACCCCAATACACAGAAATGCGCCTTGGTTTTGAAGTAACTCTTTACATCAATAACCGCTAGGCAACGCCCTCTGGGATGATGAACAAAAAGGCTGCCGACGCAGCCTTTTTTTACTTGTAGTATGGAGTTGTTATGCACGTATTGATTCTTGGTGCTGCCGCCGGGGGTGGATTTCCGCAATGGAACTGCCACTGCCCAAATTGTAAGGGTTTACGCGAAGGTAAAATAAAAGCGAAAGGCAGAACACAGTCGAGCATTGCTGTCAGTAGTGATGGTAAAAATTGGGTGCTCATTAATGCCTCCCCCGATTTACGGGAGCAGATAAATAGCCACCCGCAGCTGTGGCCCGACGCCCATGTTTCTCGCGGCACACGCATAAGCGCAATTGTGCTTACCGACAGTCAAATAGACCATACTACAGGCCTGCTAACTTTGCGCGAAGGTTTACCCCTTCCCGTTTATTGTACCGATGTTGTGGCCGAAGACCTAACCACCAGCTTCCCGCTTTTTACCGTATTAAAACACTGGCACGGCGGACTACAGCAGCATTCAATTAATACCGATTATCATCAACGCTTTGTACCAAAGGGGGCAGAAGGCCTGACTTTCCAACCCGTGGTATTAGAGTCTAATGCGCCCCCTTACTCGACGTATCGCGACAACATTGTGCCGGGCAACAATATCGGCCTGAAGATAACTGACGACACCACGGGCAACGTGCTTTTTTACGCGCCGGGATGTATGCAGGCAAACGACACAGTAAAACAGGTGATGCGCGAATCTCACTGCGTGCTATTTGACGGTACGCTGTGGGCCAATGAAGAAATGATAGATCACGGCTTTAGCAACAAGCTGGGCACTGATATGGGACACATGCCGGTTAATGGAAAGGGCGGAGCCATTGCGCTGCTAAATGAATTTAACGTTGAGCGTAAAGTACTTATTCATATCAACAACACTAATCGCGTGCTTGACGAAGACTCCAGTGCTTATCACAGCCTGTGTGAGCAAGGCATTGAATTGGCTTACGACGGTATGGAAATTGAGGTGTAGTAATGACAGAACACGCATGGTCTAGACAAGAATTCGAACAAAAACTGAGAGAAAAAGGCGCTTACTACCATATTCATCACCCGTTTCATAAACGCATGAATGAAGGACACTGCAGCGTTGATGAGATTCAGGGTTGGGTGGCCAACCGACTGTATTATCAAATGGCGATACCGGTTAAAGACGCGGCAATTTTAGCGAATTGCGAAGATCAAACGGTACGCAGAACTTGGATCCAACGAATTATCGATCACGATGGACGGGAAGGTGAAGACGGACTGGGCGGCATAGAAGCCTGGTTGCGGTTAGGCGAAGCGGTAGGCTTGAACCGCAGTGAATTACTTGATGAAACCCACCTGTTACCAGCGGTTAAGTTTGCAGTAAATGCCTATGTGAATTTTGCCCGCCGCGCGTCGTGGAAAGAGGCGGCCTGCTCATCGTTAACTGAAATGTTCGCCCCTGAAATACATCAAAGCCGATTAGATACCTGGCCTGGGCACTATACATGGATTGATAGTGAAGGCTTTACCTACTTTCAAATGCGGTTAAGTCAGGCGCGCCGTGATGTAGAGCATGGCCTGCAGATTACCCTTGACCACTTTGTTACCCGACAACAGCAAGAACATGCGCTCAATATACTGCAGTTCAAAATTGATATTTTGTGGAGCATTGCTGATGCCATTTGCTTTGCCTATGAATACAAGAGAAAGCCGTTTGACGGTATTGCCGACCAGCGGGTGTGCCATAAAGGGAGGTTTTAATGATGTCGAATTTACAATCGCAAACCGAACACCACTTAGATGCTGATAGCGTCGGTGCTGATAACGTGGAAGGTAACATTGAAAATAGCAGCAGTCACAACAACGAGGGTGGCCGCACAAGAGACAAAATAGCTTCTTTAAATCCGCTTTTTCGCATGCAGTACGAGAAAGCTCAGGGTTGTTATGTGTTGTTGTTCCCCGAAGGAATGATCAAACTTAATCCTTCTGCGGCAGAAATTCTTAAGCGAGTAGATGGCAGCAATACGGAAAATGCCATTTGTGCTGAGCTTCGCCAAGCGTTCCCTGATGCACCTGAAGATTTAGAAGAAGATGTTCATGCATTTCTACTTCATGCCGAGCAAAAGAAGTGGATCCGCTATGACGAATAATACAGACGTTGATTTACAAGCCGACGTACCAAATAGCATTTCGCCCCCGCTGTGGCTGCTAGCCGAAATTACTTATCAGTGCCCATTGCATTGCCCCTATTGCTCAAACCCAGTAAATATGGAAGAAACATTTAATGAGCTCTCTACTGAGCACTGGGAGCGTGTGCTGCGTGAAGCGAGGGAAATGGGCGCCGTGCAATTGGGCTTTTCTGGCGGAGAGCCATTGCTTCGAAAAGACTTAGAGCATTTAGTTGCTTATGCGCGAGCTTTGGGTTTTTACACCAACTTGATCACCTCTGGCATTGGCATGACAGAAAAACGTATTGCCAAACTCAAAGAAGCCGGCCTTGACCACATTCAGCTGAGCTTTCAGGCAGCCAATGCTGAAGTAAACGACTTAATAGGCAACAAGCGTCACTCATTTGAACAAAAACTTAAAATTGCGAAGCTGGTAAAACAATACAACTACCCTATGGTGCTTAACTTCTGTATTACCGCGCAGAACATTCACGAAATAGAAGACGTGATGGCGCTCAGCGAGCAGCTGAACGCTGATTTTGTCGAGCTAGCTACCGTGCAGTATTACGGCTGGGCCTATGAAAATAGAGACCATTTGCTGCCTACGTCACAGCAGCTACAGGAAGCTGAGGCCGCAGTGAACCGCTACCGCGCGCAACAAAACGGTAAAGGCCCAACCTTCATATTTGTGTCGCCCGACTACTACGAATCTCGCCCTAAGGCATGCATGAATGGCTGGGGCACAACGTTTTTAACCGTAACGCCAGATGGCAGTGCCCTTCCGTGTCACAGTGCAAAGATATTACCCCTTCGTTTTCCTAATGTGAAAGAACGCTCGTTGCACGATATTTGGCACCAAGACTTTAGCTTTAATCATTTCCGTGGCGATAGTTGGATGCCGTCGCCCTGTAGGGACTGCGATGAAAAAGACAAAGACTTTGGCGGCTGCCGATGTCAGGCCTACCTGCTAACAGGTGATATGTATAAGACGGATCCGGTTTGCAGCAAGTCGCCCGACCACCATTTGATGAAAGGCATTACCGATAAAGCAGGTACTGCACCGTCGAAGGCACTACAGTATCGAAAGGTGGAAAAGCCGATTCCCATCTTGGAAGTAAGTGCTACGAGGTAAGTACTAGGAAGTAAATGGGCTGCAATAAGTACGAAACAAAAAGAGATACCGTTAACCCGTAAAGATAAAAGTGTATGTCTGAATTTCATTTCATTGATGCCGGCTCTGGGTCAAAAGTGCATAGCGTTGTTTTTGCGCTAAAAACCCCTGCAGCAGGCCACACTGGGTTGTCTCATTTAGCTGAGCACATGAGCTTTCGACGCTCTCACCCATACCCTGCTGCCCACGAGCTTTTTACGGCCAATACACTTCTGCCTGTTACTATTAACGCTACCACACTCGCCGAGTACACCTTCTTTTTCGCTTCGTCTGAAAAAGCGAACGTGCTGCTTGATGCTGTAAATTACCTGTACTGTGGCCTGCTTAACCGGGATTACGGTACCGATGAGGTTATCTTAGAGCGTGACGGGGTTATTTTTAACGAGCTCGCCATGCTAGAGGCAAACAGCGCCTATGCATTAAACGCCGCTATTCGATTAACTGATACCAATAAAAATGCCTATCAACACGCGGGTGGTTTTACCCAAACCATAGGCAGCAACAGCATTCAAGCGCTTCAAGACTACAAACGCCAGTGGTATCAGCCAAGCAATATCACCACGCTGGTTTATAGTAATTCAGCCCACTTTTTTGAGCAGTGCAAGGAGGTTGTTACAGCCCTGTGCGAAAAAGAAGCCGTGAGCGCAATGAAAGCGCAGAGCGTGGAAACAGCCTTGAGCGCTGAAAAAACCTTGAGCGCGGAAACAGCCCTGAGCGAGAAAGCAGCTTTGAGCGAAGAATCAACACTGAACAGAAACGCCTCTCTGAGTCAGCACGCATCTCAACGCGAACACTCTCAATTAAGCAAAGAAGCCACTCTTGATGCGCAAACGACAAAAGGCAAGAACGAATCAATAAGGCATGTATTAACCTGGTGGTTTCCTCGGTGCTTTTTAAATGGTTTACAACAGCAAGAAGCAACACTTAGCACCGCAGCAGGCCTTGAAAACACCTTATTTATCGACCCCGAAATCAATCAACAAGGTAACTTTGCAATTCGACTCGTGATAAACAAAGCGATTAAGGTAGTAGCAAGCGAGCTTTCGATAGAAGCACTTCCAAAGCTTTCACAAAATCTTACACACAAGCTCGTGAGCGATGATTATGATAAAAGGCTGCGACAACTAAAACATGTGGT
>NZ_JAFLMX010000298.1:0-28560 GCF_017849675.1 Alteromonas sp. AO-Serp | reverse complement strand
ACTTTCACGCAAAACGGCGAAACCGTCGATTTTGACTACCCGAAAGAATATCTAGCTAGCCCGAGCTTGCTTAGCACCGAGGCTAATGTAAAAGGTGAAATGGTCTTTGTGGGCTACGGCATTGTGGCTGACGAGCTATCTCACAACGATTACGAAGACTTAGATGTAAAAGGTAAGGTTGTTGTAGCGCTTGCTGGTAAGCCAAGCGACTTTCCATCAGAAGAGGGCGCTCACTTTGCGTCTGGCTATCAAAAGCAAAAGTATGCGGTAGACAATGGCGCTATTGGCATGATCACTATCACAACGCCTAAAAATGAAAAGGTACGCCCTTATCAAAGCCGTTTGAACTACATCCATACGCCGCGTATGGCATGGTTAGACGACAGTGGTCAGCCTGCAAACAGCTTTTCTCAGCTTAAAGGTGGCGCTTACATGAGTGAAGGCGCTGCGCGTAAGTTATTTGAAGGCGCAGAAAAGAGCCTTGATGACGTTTATGCACAGCTTGAAGCCGACAAAGTACCGCAAGGCTTTGCGTTAAATGGCGTGGTTGATATCAGTAAGACGAGCGTACACGACACCATCACTAGCCCAAATGTTGTGGGTGTACTTGAAGGTTCTGACCCAGAGCTTAAAAACGAGTATGTGGTTTTCTCTGCTCACTCTGACCATATTGGTTTTGCCAAGACCGTAAAGAAAGACAACATTAACAATGGCGCCATGGACAATGCGTCTGGTACGTCAGTGATGTTAGAAACTGCACGCCTGTTTAGCGAAATGGAAGAAAAGCCAAAGCGCTCAATTCTGTTCGTATCGGTAACGGGTGAAGAGAAGGGCCTGCTAGGTGCAGACTATTTTGCTCGTAATCCAACTGTACCGGTTACTTCAATGGTGGCGAACGTAAATCTAGATATGCCAATTTTGACTTACGAGTTTGCAGACGTTATTGCGTTTGGCGCGAACCACAGTGATTTGCAAGAGTCAGTGGAAAAAGCGGCGGCGAATGCCAACATTGAACTAAGCCCTGATCCATGGCCTGAGCAAGCGTTATTCACTCGCTCAGATCACTATGCGTTTGTAAAGCAAGGTGTGCCTTCAGTGTTTATGGTGCCGGGTCTGAAGTCTAAAGATCCTAACGTAGATGGCAGCAAGGTGTTTGGTCAGTTCTTATCTACGCACTACCATAAGCCTAGCGACGACATTAACCAGCCATTCAACTGGAATGCGGCAGAGACTTTCACCAAGGTTAACGCGCAAATTGGTTGGACACTAGCAAACCAAAAGAACAAGCCTAAGTGGAACGACGGCGATTTCTTTGGAAACACGTTTAGCAAGTAAGTCCATATTTATTAAACATTAAAAAGCAGCATTTTTATGCTGCTTTTTTTGTGCCTGTAGCTTACGGACAGTGACTGAAATAATGAATTATGTGCATGTTGGAACGCTGAGAGATGAACTCGACAGCTGTCTGATTTAATTGAACTTTTTGCATTGATTTTGAAAAGTGTAATGCAATATAGAATGAGAAAAAAGCAATAAAAAAGGCGCTTGAAAGCGCCTTAGTCGTAACCCTTAGTCGTAACTTAGTTGGGTTCTAAACAAACATTTGCTTGAAAGCAGCCCATTGTTCATTGAACTGCTCAGTTGGCTTACGCGTAAATCCACTACGGATAAAGCCATTAATACGGCCATCGGTGTAGCAAATCATCATGTTGGCGATAATAGCTTCATCTGCAGAAAGGGTTTTACCTTCGCGTAGCTTGCGCTCTCTTAGCACTTGTTTAAGCTGCGTTTCTAAACGCTCGAAAAGCTTTGCTATGCGCGCGCGCAACCGGTCTTGTTCACCCATTAACGCATCACCATTTAATATTCGAGTAATACCCGGGTTCTTCTCAGCAAAGCCCAAAATAAGATGAAGAATAAGCTGACAACGCGTAAGCGAGTCTTTCTCTTCATTCACAATCTTATTGATGCGCGTGAAAAGTGTTTCTTCAATAAACTCGATAAGCCCTTCAAACATTCGCGCTTTACTTGGAAAGTGACGGTAAAGTGCCGCTTCAGACACTCCCACTTTTTCCGCTAATTTAGCAGTAGTGATACGTTGACCTGGGCTGGTTTCTAACATTCCAGCAAGTGCTTGCAGAATTTGAGCTCTGCGATTTGTTTTTTTGACAGCAGGCATGACGAAAGTATTTCCTCCGCTACCGAGTTATAGCAACTCGGGCTCCATGTTAAGTTGGCTTACACCAAAGCGTTTATATTTATCGTTTTTATTATCGACACTTAATAAGCATCTGTTAGTTTTTATTGTTTAAAGCGTAGCGCTCTGCAATAAGTGCAAGTAATTGACCCGCTAACTCGCTTTTACTGGTTGCAGGTAATCGTTTATCACCATCTTGCCATATTACGTGCAGTGCATTTTTATCACTGTTAAACCCCAGACCCTCGGCAGTAATATCGTTAGCCGCAATCATGTCTAGCTTCTTTTTGGCTAGCTTCGAACGCGCATAATCTTCTACATTTTGGCTTTCGGCCGCAAAGCCCACACAAAATGGTCTGTCTTGGCTGGTGGATATAGTTGCTAGAATATCAGGGTTTTTAACAAAAGTAAGTGTTAACTCATCACCGGTTTTCTTAATTTTATTATCGGCAACGCTCACGGCCTTGTAATCTGCTACAGCAGCCGTACTAATAAATATATCTGTGGAGGCTTTAAGCGTTTGACAAGTATTAAGCATTTCCTCTGCGGTAGTGACATTAATACGGTCACAGCGTTCGGGCGTTTCAAGCGACACAGGACCTGCCACTAAGGTTACATTTGCCCCCGCGAGTGCTGCTGCCTGAGCGATGGCAAACCCCATCTTTCCTGAGCTGTGATTTGAAATATATCGTACAGGGTCCAAAGGCTCTCTGGTTGGTCCCGCTGTTATCGTAATATTCTTTCCCGATAACGCCTTTAGCGACGAAGAAAGGGATAAAGCGTCTCTCTCTGCGTCATTTATTACATTGGCAATATCAACAGGCTCAACCATTCGACCTGAACCCACATCGCCACAGGCTTGTTCACCACTTGCCGGGCCAATAAAGGTTACGCCGTGCTCTTTTAAAATATCGATGTTGCGCTTTGTTGCTACCGCTTTCCACATTTGTTGATTCATGGCAGGAGCAATAAAGAGTTTCGCTGTTGTTGCAAGGTACAGTGTAGTCAGCAAGTCATCTGCCATACCGTGAGCAAGCTTAGCAATGGTGTTTGCGGTTGCGGGGGCAACAAGTAGGATATCAGCCCACTTTGCCAATTCAATATGCCCCATTGCGGCTTCAGCAGCAGGATCAAGCAGCTGGCGATGCACTGGATTTCCTGACACAGCCTGAAGTGATAATGAACTAACGAACTCTGCGGCAGAGTCTGTTAGAACCACACGCACGTTTGCGCCTAACGCAGTAAGCTTGCGCACAAGATCAGGTGCTTTATAAGCGGCAATCCCGCCAGTAACACCTAGCAAAATATTTTTATTAGCAATAGACATAGAAGAACACAAAATCTCGAAATTAGCGTTAGCCTACCATGGTGACAAAAAATCGGATAGCTGAACGAAAGTAGGTCTTGTTTCGACAGTGGCATGTAAACAGTGCCTACAGGTGTCAAAAATCAATAATAAACCCGCCTTTTATACAGTCGTTTCTTTGTCACCATTCATCTATAAACAACCTTTTATAGAATAGTCGGGCTAGATGAATGTCGATAAAAGTATGGCCAAAGAATGAAAGGCCAAGAGAAAAATTATTGCAGCACGGGGCTGAAAGCTTAAGTGATGCTGAACTCATCGCTGTCTTGCTGGGAAAAGGTGTGAAAGGAAAAAGCGCTGTGTCTGTTGCACATGAACTTCTCAACGAGCTAGGCTGCTTACGGGGTGTGGTAACAGCAACGAAAGAACGGTTTGCCAAAATAACGGGAGTTGGACCGTGCAAGTATGCGCAGTTTCAGGCGGGCTTTGAAATATTTAAACGCAATTTGGAAATAAAGCTGAAGCGTCAGGATGTTTTTAATAATGTAGATGATACTAAACGTTATCTACAGGCAAAGCTAAGAGACTGTGAACGTGAGAAGTTCGCGCTTTTAATGCTTGATAGCCAACATCAGCTTATTGCTTTTCGCACTATGTTTAATGGTACGATCAACAGTGCAGCAGTCTATCCAAGAGAATTGATCAAACAAGTAATGATCGATAATGCAGCCGCGATCATTTTGGTTCATAATCATCCTTCAGGCGTTGCTGAGCCTAGTCATGCGGATATACGATTAACCGCAGAGATCAAAAGCGCAATGGCGTCGATCGATGTGCCAGTTTTAGATCATTTTGTGGTTGGTGATAAAGAAACTGTTTCATTCGCACAGCGAGGCTTGTTAAGATAAGAAATCTAAGTCATTTGTCGATTATAATCTAGTCAAATGGTTGAAAATGATTTAGCATAGGATTTAGTGGGTTATTTTATTAAAGGACTGTTATGAAGAAGTCAATCATTGCATTATTTGCAGCTGCAACTATGGTTGCAGGCGTTAACGCACAAGACGGTGAAGGTGGTAGTGGTACTACTGGCATCGGCGGCGTAAGCGGCGGTATGATCGCGTCTGGTGTTGTTGTTGCGGGTATCGTTGCGGGTGTTGTAAACAACAACTCTGCTGATGCACCAGGAAATGGCGGCACTACTCCAGGTCAACCTACTTGTGAAGGTGACGACCAAATCGTTGATGGTGTGTGCGTAGGTACAACCGAAACTGTTACTGTAACTACCTCTGGTTCTGTAACAAAAACCATCACCGTACCTGTTACATTTACTTACGCACCGACCGTACAGTAAATTTAAGAGTATTCGAAAAAGCCGCTTTTTTTAGCGGCTTTTTTTATTTTTATAGCAAAGTTCATTTGTTTTTAGTTTTTGTCGGCGCATTTTAATGAAACTACACACTTTATTTGCCCTTTCGGGTGTTGTTTGCCTTTTTCTTTCCGGATGTTCCACCACGTCACTAGCGTATTACAACACGCTGAAGCTCGCGCTAAAAGATAGAACAGTTAGTTATACCGTTGAAGAGATTGCTGCTAGTAAAGCTGATCTTATGCAAATTAAAGCGGGCGGAAGAGATGCAGCCTCGCTTGCCCTTGCGTATATCGATGGTGAAAAGTACCGGTGGGTATCTGGTGATAAAGTCATCTTCACCATGCACCATGGCATTATCGTTAAAACTGAAGGTTTGGATCACGACCTATACTACACGGGAAATCTTCAGCACAACCCGCTTGCCACCAACAATGTTCTGCCATTCAATTGGAAACGCAAAGTTGATATTGCTTCCATAGGTTACGGTGTGCCGGTTGACTCATCTTGGCGAATAGAAGGGGAAGAAACTCGCGAATATTTAGGTTTTTCTGTTCCGGTAATTAAGGTTATCGAAACCGTAGAATTTTCTGAATACACGCCATTTATCGACGTAGGGTTGTCGTGGGAAAACACGTATTTCTTGCACAAATACTCGAAGGAACTTCTGGCCTCAAAGCAGCAGTTCAGCCCTGAAGGAGACGTTTACGATATGGTTTATTTAAGCCGAGTAGTACGTGAGATGAAGACACAAGGAGCAACGCAATAATGAAGTATATCTATACGCTTTTTATTGCCCTAGGCCTTACTGCAGCTACCAAGTTATATGCAAATGATAACCTTGTTAGTGTCATGATAAACAAGCAAACCTATCAGTTCGACAGGCCGATACGACTATCAAGCGTACTGTCCATTGTCGCTGATAATGGTGATTGGTACTGGCCTTCAGCTTCAGCTTTTGATTTAGCTAACCCTAAAGCTGAAGAAGAGAAAGAGATAGCGCTATCTCAAATTAGCGGGCTGCTCAATCAATTTGATGCCGATTCTGAAACACATAAAGCCCTTCAAAATCTCTATGATCAGGTAAGCTCATGGACGGTGTCTACACGCATAGACATGCCAATTTCCTACAATCGAGCAAGGTTGTTTTTTGAAGACAACCCTATGTTTCAGCCAGGCAAATACTGGATTCGACTAAATGGAAGACCTGACGTTGTGCATTTCTCTGGCGCTGTAGTAAAGCCTGGTGCGTACAAGCATCAAAGCGATACGTCGGTTTATACGGCTGTTCACACGGTGAAAAAAGCGGTTGATGCCGACAGAAGTCATGTCTACGTAATTGATCCAATGGGAAATATTGAAGAAAAGGGTATTGCTTATTGGAATTTAGATTTTGGGCAGCTGATGCCGGGCAGCCAAGTCTATGTTCCTATCTCATCAGAACTCTTTAGCAATAAACTTAAGCAATTAAATGAGCGCGTAGCCGCTTTAGCAGTACATAGGGTTTTACCTCAATGAGTGCGCCACTACTTTCTAAGAAAAAAACACTCGCGCTTGTAATTGGCAGCGCGCTTTCTTCTACCGCTTTTGCTGATACTCAAGTTCGCGTTACTCCTTCGCAGATGGTGCAGGGCGGAAATGGTCTTATTCAAACACCAACGGCTCGTATGCGAGACGAAGGTGGAATGGCCATTAACTATACCGACAACGGCGAATATCGCTTCTGGTCTGTTAACATTCAGCTTTATGATTGGATGGAAGCAACTGCCCGTTATACTGACGTGCGCACAAGACTTTACAGTCAAGTTGAATCATTCAGTGGTGATCAAACGCTGAAAGATAAAGGCTTAGACGTTAAATTCAGATTATGGAAAGAAAGCTACTATTTGCCAGATATCAGTGTCGGCTTCAGAGACTTTGGTGGAACAGGCTTTTTTGAAAGTGAATACGTCAACGCCAGTAAATCTATCGGTCCATTCGACTTTCACCTTGGCTTAGGCTGGGGATATCTCGGTACAGCCGATGACATCAGCAACCCGTTTTGCGAGCTTAAAGACAGCTTCTGTGAACGCCCAGGGGGCTTCTCTGGCCGCGGTGGTAAGGTAGACTACGACCAGTTTTTTAAAGGAACAACCGCATTTTTCGGTGGTGTGGAATACCAAACACCATGGGAGCCGCTAACGCTAAAGCTTGAGTTCGAAGGGAACGATTATTCTCGTGACAGAGCTGGACAGCTAGAGCAAGATTCTCGTTGGAATGTTGGTGCAGTGTATCGTTATAAAGACTTCGATTTCACGTTGAACTATCAACGAGGTAATACTGTTGGTTTCGGCGTTACGTATCGCTTTAATATGAATACGGCTTCGCAAATAAAGTTCGATGAACCACCTAAGAACCTGATGGGTAGAAAGGTGCCACAAGACGTGAAAGATGTTGATAAATCCCGTCTTTACAATGACCTTTACCGGTCGGGGGGCTTTGTACTGTCTGATGCTGAAATTAAAGAGGACAGCGCTACGTTTTACGGTACACAGGTTGCCTATCGTGACCAGAATGAAGCCATTGAGCGAATTGGTCGCGTGGCGGCCTCAGAGCTTCCAGATTCCGTAAAAACCTATCATGTAGTAGACAATCGCGCTGGTCTTCCTTTAGTAGACACGCAGGTGGATGCCGAGGCCTTTATTGCTGCAGCGCGTTACGAATCTGTTGACGCAGATATCACTGAAACCTACGTCAGAACATCACCTTCAAAAGAAGTGCTCGACGCCTATGATCCTGCCAATACATCTGGCTTCTACTACAGCGCAGATTTCTTCTTTACCCAATCATTCGGTAACCCAGAAGATTTCTATCTGTATCAAACCGGATTATTGCTAAACGGCGGTTATGCTTTTAACGAAAACTTTGCAATCATGAGCAGTGCCAGGGTTACGCTTCTAGATAACTTCGACAAGTTTAACTACTTGGTAGACAACGAAGAAGTGTCGCTACCTCGCGTGCGTACTCGAGTTCGTGAATATGTGTCAGCAAACGATGTATGGTTAGATACAACATTTTTACATTACAAAGACACCATTGCAGAAGACCTCTATGCTCAAGCGTACGCGGGTTATCTAGAAACCATGTTTGCTGGGGTAGGCGGTGAAATACTGTATCGTCCCGTTGATAGTAATCTAGCTTACGGTCTTGATATCGCTTACGTAAAACAGCGCGATCCTTACAGTCAAACAGGTCTGGAAGACTACACAGCGGTCACTGGACACGCTAGCGTCTATTGGCAGCCAGAATTCTTAGACGACACGCAAATTACCGTAAGTGCTGGACAATTCTTAGCCAAAGATAAAGGCGTGAATATCGATTATGCGAAGCGTTTCGATAGCGGTATCATTGTTGGTGCATATGCGGCATTCACTGATGTATCGTCAGAAGAATACGGCGAGGGAAGCTTCACCAAAGGCTTCTACATTTCCATACCTACAGATCTGTTCTTGTTAGAACCTACCAAAGGTCGCGGGTTATTCCCATGGGTGCCGATTTCTCGTGATGGCGGTCAAATGCTGCGTCGACCCACTCGTTTGATTGACATGACTGAAATAAGGTCACCATTTTTTGATTAAATAGAAATACGCCGCGTTCGCGTGGCGTTTATTCACGTGCGGATATCTTAGATGCTGCAATGCGAATATAAAATTAAAGCGTAGATTGCGTATTTATTCATAGCCTAACCGCTTAGGGAAAAGTACAATACGGGCCGTGAAAAATGAGAGCTGGTAGTTTTTCGAGCAAAAAAAAGCCAAAAAGTAACCTTTTTGTACTTTCTTATTGAAATGATCCTGCCTTTGCTGTATAAAATGCGCCCTCTAATTTATAGTAATACGTCATTTGACCCAACCACTGTTTGAGCGCTTGGGATTAACTGACGCGACAGTTATCGTTGTTCTGGAGACAAATACAATGTCAAGAGTATGCCAAGTAACAGGTAAGCGTCCAACGGTTGGTAATAACCGTTCACACGCAAGAAATGCGACTCGTCGTCGCTTTTTGCCAAACCTTCAAACACACCGTTTTTGGGTTGAGAGCGAAAACCGTTTTGTAAAACTACGTTTGTCTGCAAAAGGCATGCGTATCATCGACAAGAAAGGTATTGATTCAGTACTAACTGACATCCGTACCCGTGGTGAGAAAATCTAAGGAAGCCGACAATGCGTGATAAAATTAAACTAGTTTCTTCAGCAGGTACAGGTTTCTTCTACACTACTGATAAAAACAAGCGTAACATGCCTGGCAAAATGGAGATCAAAAAGTATGATCCCGTTGTGCGTAAGCACGTTATGTTCAAAGAGGCCAAAATCAAGTAATTAGCTTGCTTTTGTCTCCACGAAAACCCAGCCCTTGCTGGGTTTTTTGCTTTTAGAAGAAGATATTTCTACTTCATCACGTCACGATCCCACCGGATCCCATACTCGACTGTCCACGATCCCTTGAGTTTATCTTGCGATCACTGCTTTCTCCCACTTACTTTTTTCCAGCAGATCCTAGGTTTTCTTTGAATTGAATTAGCTTATATATTGGCTAGGTATTACTATATTCCTAATTTCAGGACTCATATTTAACGGAAAGTCAGGTGGCTAGAAT
The DNA here is from genome assembly GCF_017849675.1 of Alteromonas sp. AO-Serp. NCBI lineage: Bacteria > Pseudomonadati > Pseudomonadota > Gammaproteobacteria > Alteromonadales > Alteromonadaceae > Alteromonas > Alteromonas sp. AO-Serp. The sequence goes on along the minus strand of NZ_JAFLMX010000298.1, from coordinate 19,053 downwards.
TTCTCAGCGAGCAATGAATAACGTGGTCATTATTGCCATGCTTATCATGATTGCATTGTTCAACTTAGACAGTCTTGTACCTAAGAAGGACGTTGTTCAATCTCGCAGCCTGTTACCTGAAGACGCTTATGTGTTAAAAATAGAGCACGATGGCCATAGCTTAGAGCGAGTTGGGCAGCAGTGGCGCCAGTCAGGTCAAAATACAGTCCTCGCGATCAAGCCGGATGTTCAGTTTTCCCATTGGCAACGGGCAAGGCTTGAGCCGGCCACTGACGTACCCGAAGCGATTACCAACGTACAGCCTTACATCGTCGTAGTATGGCTCGCAGGCAATAATAACGGCAATGTTTACGCCATCTATCCGAATACATCACCTGTTGTGATCAAATTTGAAAATAATTGGTACACATTAACCAACACCGAACTTGATAATCTTTTACCTTGGATACTGTAAATGCCTGAACTACCAGAAGTTGAAGTAAGCCGTTTGGGCGTTTCTCCACATCTTATTGGCAATACCATTACGCAGGTGGTGGTGCGTGAGCGAAGAATGCGCTGGCCCATTCCACAAGAGGTAGCGAACGTTGAAGGTCAGAGCGTTATTGCTGTAAAACGCCGCGCTAAATATCTACTTATTGAAACAGCCAAAGGCACGTTAATTTTGCATTTAGGCATGTCGGGTAAATTACGCGTTATCGATGCGTCGACACCAATTATTAAGCATGACCACGTAGACATTGTTTTAAACACCGGTAAGTGCTTACGTTTTAACGACCCAAGGCGCTTTGGTGCAGTGTTATTTCAGGCCCCTGATATGCAAATAGCCATGCTTGATAACTTGGGCCCAGAGCCGCTTACAGACGACTTTGACGATAAGCGCTTATTTAAACTATCGCGCAATAGAAAAGGCCCCGTTAAAAACTTCATTATGGATAACGCCATTGTGGTAGGTGTAGGAAACATCTACGCGAACGAAGCACTGTTTTTAGCCGGTATAGACCCGCGAAGAGCCGCAGGAAACATTAGCGCTGCTCGCTATCAGTCGCTAACTGCAACCATTAAGCAAGTATTGGCCAAAGCCATTGAACAAGGCGGCACAACATTAAAAGACTTTGCGCAAACCGACGGTAAGCCTGGGTATTTTGCACAGCACTTGAATGTGTATGGGAGAAAAGGCGAGCCTTGTGAAGTGTGTGGAAAAGCCATCGAAAGTAAGGTTATTGGGCAGCGAAATACCTTTTTCTGTACTCACTGCCAACGCTAATACACTTACTATTGGTGCTTAATCTTTCTTGCTCAGCCGGTCTTTTAAAGCTTTCTCAACTACTGGGTGGCAAAAGCCACTCACTGCACCGCGGTGAAGAGCGACTTCTTTTACTAAGGTGGACGAGATAAAAGAATTCTCCTCAGCAGGAGTAAGAAAGACACTTTCTAGCTTTGGGTTTAAACGGCGATTCATATTTGCGAGTTGAAACTCGTATTCGAAATCAGAAACTGCGCGTAAACCACGAATGAGAATTGTGGCATTTTGTTCGTCAGCAAAATCAGCCAGTAAACCAGTAAACCCCACTACTTCAACATTTGGTAAGTCAGCAGTGACTTTTTTTATCATTTCTACGCGCTCTTCTAACGTAAACAGTGGCTTTTTACTTGGGTTAGAAGCAATCGCTACAATCACATGAGAAAATAACTGAGATGCGCGTTCAATAAGGTCGGCATGACCGTTAGTGATCGGGTCGAAAGTACCAGGGTAAAGTGCTCTAGTGTGCATAAAGTCGAATCTTTTCGTTGTAGAGGGTTTATGTGTTCAACGTGGCTAATGTAACACATTATTAGCTTATACCAATCCGCTTACCACATGTGCTTTTATTACTTCACTGCCTCGCGGTAACCATTCATACACGCTGACCAGTCGCTCTCTTGCCAGTGAAAGACAGGGTTCTTCGCTTTCTCTTTATGTAAAGAGCGCAGCAGACGGTCTAAATTACTTTGTTTCCAACTGTTACCTTGACGCTGCTCGCAGCGATCGAAATCAATAAGCCATATTTGCTTATCGCTATCAATCATGATGTTTCGAACGTTGGCATCATGATGGTACACCTGACAATTGTGCATAGCTGCCAGCGCTCGGCCAACCTCATACCACTCATCTTTATCCAGTGGTTTATCGCACAGTGCGTGGTGTAAATCTTTGCTATTTGGAATACTTAAAGTAATTAAATCGCCGCGGTAAATCAGGCCTCGGCGGTGTACACGCGCCGCAACAGGAACAGGCACAAGAAGACCTTGTGCTCGCATATATTCGAGCAGCCTGAACTCTTCAAACGGGCGAGAACGCTCAACACCAATAAACAGATATTGGTCGCTCAGTACTTTGCCCACCAAGCCACCACGTTTGAAATGGCGTAAAACCCAGCGCTGACCCTCATGCTCAATGAAAATGGTTGTACCACGTCCCTTGGCTTGACCTGTTATTTTGTCTTGAAGCTGCCAAAAGTCGGGGGTAAACATCTCCGCGTTGGGATGACTGACTAAAGTGTCGTCGAAAATAAAGTGGTGCCCAGCACCTATGTCTCGTCGTATTGTCGCCATGTCGCCCACAACTTATGGTAAATTCTTTATTCTAATGATTTATTTTGGTTTTTCAGCAACGACCGCGTTTCAGAGGTAAAAAAGTCTGTTTACGCGCTCATAGTTTTTACGTACTAAGATTATTTGTTGAAATAATGAATCTAATTCAACGTCTTAAGTATAAAAACCTAAGTCGTTATGCTCATACGCGAGTATCGTTGACCATATTCATCATTTTAGAATGAGCATGTTAAATTGCGGCGGCCCGGAGAGTTCTATCTGAAAAATAAGCATTTATTTGGCGCGAATAGGTAATACTCGAGCAAATAGGCTTCACCTAGCGCATGCCAAAAGATACGAACAATAGGAAAAAATACTGTTGATAGACCAGGGCACCATCACAAGCTAATTGTCGCTTAATTTACTTAATTGTAAGGTAAAACTATCAACTATTATCTACACTTAGCGTTGCGAAGTGTTCCTTTGAAATAACAGGGAGTCGTTACTGAATGAAAAAGCCCGCTTTGCGATGGCTATCCACTGTTCTTGCTTATACTCAACTTAGACTGGTGCTATTACTGAATATTGCACTGTTATCAGGCGTGCCTGCGGCACACGCAGCAGAACTAAACGTCATGGTTAATGAGAGTGTCATGGTTTCAGAGCTAAACCGCTCTGAGCTTCGTCAGATATTTACCGGCCATCGTCAATATTGGAGCGATGGTACTAAAATCACGGTATTTGTATTGCAGGATAACGATGAGCTCCACAAGCAGTTTTGTCGTGAAGTACTTCAGATGTTCCCTTATCAATTATCTCGCTTATGGGATCAAATCACCTATTCTGGACAGGGCGTTACACCCGTTAGGGTCACGTCTTACCAAGCGTTGATAGAGGCGTTAGAAAGTACCACAGGCGCTATCGGCTATGTTGAACATACCGAAATTGTGAAATTAAGACGCGTAGAGGTAGGAACAGAATGAATAAATACATCGCTCTCGCGTTTGGCATGATAAGCATGCCTGTCCTTGCTTCACAGGGAGATTTTTCGTGGCACGGTTATGTCTCTCAAGGTGTAACTCAGTCACATGGAAGTAACTTTATAACTGACGATAACGCAATAACAGGTGAGCTCACCGAAGTTGGGCTAAATGGTTACTATCGAATAGCGGAAAACATCTCTGTTGCCGGGCAAATTAATTATTTAGACGGCGGGAATCGTTTTGAGCAGGGCGCTCGTTTAGATTATTTGTTTATTGACTGGAAATTGCCTGACTTGCCCGGTAAATGGCAAGGACAAGTCCACATTGGTCGCTTCAAAAATCGCCACTGGCTGTATTCAGTGACCAGAGATGTGCCACAAACACGTTACACGTCTGTTCTTCCCCAATCTGTGTACTTTGACGGGTTTCGCGACGTTGCTTTAGGAAGCAACGGTATCCAAACCAGTTTCTCACACTATGGTGCTCAGAATATCTGGGAGTTAAACTGGAGTTACGGTCGCTCTAATATTAACGACTCCCAGCGAGATTTTTTACTCGGTGACGAAGCAAAAGGCGACATCAAGCAAGACTTTGTTCATCAAGCCAGCGTGTTCTGGCAACCGGCTACCATGACATGGAAACTAGGTGCCAGCTGGTTGAGTTCTGATTTCAGGTACACACCTTCTCAGAATGACAACCGTATTGCAGGTAATGCAGACATAGAGCGTATTATGTTGTCTGCGCAATACTTTGCAGAAAACTGGGAAGTGTCGGCTGAGCTAATTCGAGAAGTCCAGGATAGCAAAGGGCTATTCTTCCCTGGTTTTGCCTTTAAACGCACGGGCGAAGGCGGTTTTGTTCAGTTTAGGTATTTGTTTAATAACAATGTAAGTGGTCTTATTGGCTACGACACATACATTAACGACAAATCAGATCGAGACGGAAAGCAGTTAGAGGCTATGACAGGCGGCGTGATCCCCGCCTACTTTGGCTATCAAGATACGTATACCCTAGGCTTGCGTTGGGACATTGCACCGAAGTGGCGACTTCAAGGTGAGTATCATTGGGTTGAAGGTGCGACAAGGGTAGTGAGCTTACTGAACTTAGATGTGGCGTCTCATGCCGATAAGCATTGGGAAATGTGGTCAGTGCAATTGATGTATTGGTTTTAAGGGCATTAGATGAAGGTTCAGGTATCTTTCACCACTAAAACCATCACAATTTTGTTGGCTATGGTATTAACTGTGGCTGTAGTTATATCAACGGTTCTTATTCAGGAGTCTGACGCTCGAATCCTGCTCCAGCAACGGGAAAACCAAATCAGTAATCAACGACGGGTTCAGCTTTTTGAAGACATTTTGCACGGCAGAATGATCACGCTTATTGATATCATCAGCCATAAGAGTGGAGGCAACGCAGATAGCCTTGAATCGCTACAACAAACGCTTAGCGGTCTTAGTGAATACCTGACCCTTAACTTTCAAGTTGAATCGCTGTATTTGTTTGACGAACACGGCGTTGTTGGCAACCCGCTACAGCCAGTAAATAAAACCATTGAAAAGCTAGTGAATACCACTCGGGCGTCGTTTGAAAGCCGCTCACTATTGTCCTGTGACTCGGTATGCACGCACTACATTTCAATTCCAATTATGGCAAACGGTGAAACCTTGCCTGTCATCGTTGTGTCCACGTCGATGAGAGAACTGCTATACCTGTTTAGTCGCGCTACCGATGTGCACAAAGTTGCTGTCGTCCAGCACAAAGAAACCTCATCTGAGTTGTCAGAATTAAGGGTGGCAAGCCAAGTGTCTGCGGCTAATCGACAGTACTTTCAATCTCTATTTGATGCGTTACCCGATAATTGGCGAATTGACGATTTAGTTATTAGAGGCATGAACGTTGCGCTGGAAAATCAGCAGTTGCTGGTTAGTTTACTGCCTTTTAATCACGCATCAGGTGATCATCCTTACTTGCTCATTGTGCAAGACGTGTCGGCCATGGTGCGTCAAAACGAGCAATACCAGTACATAGTTATTTCTAGCGCTGTTGCGCTATTTTTTATTTTCTCTTCGCTGCTTTACCTTTTCCTAAATCAATACAGAATACGCTTGTTAGATGTAAGCGAACGTTTGCCTATGCTGGCCGAACACAAGTTTAGCGAGTTTTACACCATTGCAGCTAAACGAAGGAAGTCGCCTATTTTCAAATTCACAGATGAATTGGACGTAGTTGAAGACGCGGCAAATAATCTGGCGCGCCAGCTAGAAAGCTTTGACGGACAAATGGCTATTAACACAGCGAAGCTTGAAAAAATGGCGATGTTCGATGTGTTAACCGGACTTCCCAACCGTAATATGCTGACGTTTCAAATAGAAAAGCAGCTAGCTAGTTCAATTCGCGACGATAGGTTAGTGGCACTGATGTTTATGGACCTTGATGACTTTAAAAAGGTTAACGACAGTCACGGTCATGACGTCGGCGATAAACTCTTAAAAGCTGCTGCTATGCGTATTTCTAAGCCGATCAGAGAGTCGGATATTGCATCTCGATTTGGCGGTGATGAGTTTGTTATTTTACTTTCAAATATCGAAAGCAAAAAGCACGTAGATACGGTAGCCAAAAAGCTGATAGAAGAGTTTAAAGAGCCAATCATTGTAGATGGCGTAACCTTTTACGTTTCTATCAGTATCGGTATTGCTATTACCAACCACTCTCGCGCCACGCCAGTAGAACTGCTGCGTCATGCTGATATTGCGATGTACGAAGCCAAAGCCAAAAAAGGGGCGGAGTATCGCGTGTATGACGCCACCATGAACCTTAAAGTAATGCAGAAGGTTGAGCTGGAGTCAGAGGCGCGTGAAGCCCTAAGAGACAACCAGTTTAGCTTAGCGCTTCAGCCCCAAATTGAGATGCACACGGGAAGGCTGGTGGGCTTTGAAGCGCTATTGCGTTGGCAACACCCTAAAAAGGGTAATATTTCCCCAGCCGATTTCATACCGCTTCTTGAAAACACGTCATTCATGCTTGAGCTTGATTACTGGGTAATTACGCGCTCAACTTATTTAATCAGAGAGCTTAAAAATAGCGGCTACTCCGACGTGAAGATGGCGATTAATTTGTCAGCGGGTCAGTTCTTAGACCCGAGTTTGCCTGAATTCTTGCAGCAGCAAATTATCAAAAATGACATAGCGCCCGACCAAGTTTGCTTAGAGTTAACCGAAACGGTATTGGTATCAGATATCAAGCGTGCAACCACCATCATGCAAAATATTCGCGACATGGGGTGCATGCTGGCTATCGACGATTTCGGCACGGGCTATTCGTCGTTGAGTTATCTTAAATCGTTACCCGCCGACTACATCAAAATTGACCGCTCGTTTGTGGCAAATATCGCCAGCAGTGCTGATGATAGAAATATTGTTCACTCTACGATTTCTATGGTGCGCAACATGGGAATGCAAGTGGTGGCAGAAGGAATTGAAACCAGTGAACAGTACGAGTTGCTGTGTCATTTCGACTGCAACCTAGGTCAAGGCTACCTTATCAGCAGACCTATTCCTGAGGTTAACATTTGGGACGTGTTAAGCGACAAAGTAGAGTTTGGTTTTTGGAAAGAATCCGCCTAGGGCTGCTTGACTGTTTCAAAAGGCGCACGCTCCATCAATGTAGTGTGCTGAATAATTTACAAACTTAGTCGACAAACCCATTAAATACAGCGCAAGGGTGTGTACCCTTTACCGCGCTTTCATTAAACTAACGGTTTTAATATACCTACACTCGGAGAATGGCATGTCTGCGGCATTTATTTCTCATTTGCAATCGCAAATTGAAGCCACGAAAGAAGATGGTTTGTACAAAAAAGAGCGTGTTATCACGTCGCAACAACAAGCGGATATTGGTGTTGCTAACGGCGAGCACGTTATTAACTTTTGTGCCAACAACTACCTTGGTCTTGCAAACAATGAAAGCTTGATTGAAGCAGCAAAGAAAGGCCTGGATAGCCATGGTTTTGGTGTAGCATCTGTACGATTCATTTGCGGTACACAAGACATTCACAAGCAACTGGAAGCCTCTATCAGCGACTTCCTCGGTACAGAAGACACCATTTTGTACCCATCGTGCTTCGACGCGAATGGCGGTTTATTTGAAACGCTATTAGGCCCTGAAGATGCCATTATTTCTGATGCGTTAAACCACGCCAGTATCATTGACGGTGTGCGCCTGTGTAAAGCTAAGCGTTATCGCTACGCCAATAACGATATGGCTGCACTAGAAGAGCAGTTAAAGCAAGCTGATGCCGATGGCGCACGTTTCAAAATTATTGCCACCGACGGTGTGTTTTCAATGGACGGCGTGATTGCCGACTTAGCCTCTATTTGCGACCTGGCTGATAAGTATGACGCCATGGTAATGGTAGACGATTGTCACGCAACGGGCTTCCTTGGCGAAAACGGCAAAGGCAGCCATGAGTATTGTGGCGTTATGGGGCGTGTAGACATCATCACCGGTACTCTAGGTAAAGCACTAGGCGGCGCGTCTGGCGGTTACACCTCGGGCAAAAAAGAAGTCGTAGAGTGGTTACGTCAACGCTCGCGTCCTTATCTTTTCTCAAACTCGGTTGCGCCACCTATCGTTTCAGCATCGCTTAAAGTGTTTGAAATGATGAAAGAAGGTGACGAGCTTCGCGCTAATCTATGGCGCAACGCCAATCACTTCCGTACGCGTATGGAAGAAGCGGGCTTCACATTAGCCGGTAAAGATCACGCTATTATTCCTGTTATGCTAGGCGATGCCCGTTTAGCTAGCGAAATGGCAGACAAGATGCTTGAGAAAGGCATCTATGTTATCGGTTTCTCTTACCCTGTTGTGCCGAAAGGTCAGGCCCGCATTCGTACGCAAATGTCAGCAGGTCATAGCCTTGAACATGTTGATAAAGCGGTAGATGCATTTATTGAAGTTGGCCGTGAATTGGGAGTAATTTCATGAAGTCGCTAGTTAAAGCGAAAGCAGAAAAAGGCATTTGGCTACAAGACACGCCAGAGCCTGAAGTAGGACACAATGACCTACTGATTAAAATTCGCAAAACCGCCATTTGCGGCACCGACATGCACATTTACAACTGGGACGAATGGTCACAGAAAACCATTCCGGTACCTATGGTTGTAGGCCACGAGTATGTGGGTGAAGTCGTTGGAATGGGCCAAGAAGTGAAAGGGTTTAAGGTTGGCGACCGTGTTTCGGGCGAAGGCCATATTACCTGTGGCCATTGCCGTAACTGTCGTGCAGGTCGTGTACATTTGTGTCGCAACACTGAAGGCGTAGGCGTAAACCGCCCGGGCGCTTTTGCTGAATACTTGGTAATTCCTGCATTTAACGCGTTTAAAATTCCAGACAACATTAGTGACGACCTTGCGTCTATCTTTGACCCGTTTGGCAACGCTGTTCACACTGCACTAAGTTTCGACTTGGTGGGTGAAGACGTGCTGATAACTGGTGCCGGCCCAATAGGTATTATGGCTGCTGCAGTTGCAAAGCATGTAGGTGCTCGTCATGTCGTGGTTACCGACATCAACCCTTACCGTCTTGAGCTTGCTAAAAAAATGGGTGCAACCCGCGCCGTTGACGTAAGCAAGGAAGACTTGAAAGACGTAATGAACGAACTTGGTATGACAGAGGGCTTCGATGTGGGTCTGGAAATGTCTGGTGTGCCGGTGGCTTTCAGAGACATGCTGAACAAAATGAACCATGGCGGCAAAATTGCCATGCTGGGAATACCTCCACAAGATGTTGCCATCGATTGGAACCAGGTTATTTTCAAAGGCTTGGTGATAAAAGGTATTTACGGCCGTGAAATGTTCGAAACGTGGTACAAAATGGCGAGCTTGCTGCAGAGTGGCTTAGATCTATCGCCTATCATCACACACACCTTTTCTATTGATGACTTTCAGAAAGGGTTTGATACCATGGGGTCTGGACACTCAGGTAAAGTTATTCTGGACTGGCAATAATGACAACATTCTCACACATTAGCGTAAACGACGTTGCAAATTTTCAAGGTGACGTAACCATTGTGGATATTCGCGATCCGCAATCTTTTGCTAATGGACACATGCCTAACGCAGCGCAGCTGAACAACGACAACTTTGCAGCGTTTATCGACCAAACGCCCAAAGATATCCCAGTGGTTGTAGTGTGCTACCACGGCGTAAGCAGCCAGCAGGCGGCCCAAGTGATTGCACAGCAAGGCTTTGAAACCGTTTATAGTATGGACGGTGGCTTCGAAGCATGGCGACTGGCAAATCCGGTAGTCACGGCATAGCGATTTGATAAAGGTGCACAATGTGCACCTTTATTTTTTTGCAGCTACTGAAGTATTTCAGTATAAAGAGGTTATATACCGCGCCCTTGGTATATGTCATATCGCATTCATATTCTTCTGCTTCGGGGTAACAACTAGCTTATGGCTCATCCTTTAATTGCGTTCAATCAGCAAAGTCCTGCACATCTTCTCGCCAATTATTTAACCAGTCAGCACATTCAGGCCGCTGTAATACAGCACGATAAAGAGTTCGTGGTGGTATTAGATAATCACGACCATCTCGACCGCGCAAAAGTTATTGCAGATGGCTTTTTGGCAAACCCTACTGATCCGAAGTACCAGCAAGCAGCATGGGATAATGGCAAGAACGTACGGCTGGCGCCTTCGGGTAATGGCTTTTCCATGGGTAATATCATTGCCGATGCTGTGAAAGCGCCCTTTACCTCGGTGGTATTTATTCTGTGTGTTGCGGTTTATTTACTGTCGTTGTTTGGGCTGTTTGCCCCTATCGCACAGCATTTATTGATGCAGCCATTTTACATTTTGTCGCAAAATCACGAATGGTGGCGATTACTTGGCCCTGCATTCATTCATTTTTCGGCGCTGCACATTATATTTAACCTACTGTGGTGGGGCATGCTGGGAGCTAAAATTGAACGCACCCTTGGCATGAGCATGCTGCTTATTGTGTTCTTAGTGTCGGCCACTAGTTCGAACGCCGCACAAGCGCTATTTAGTGATCCTGTGCAAGGCAACCTGTTCTTGTTTGGCGGCTTGTCTGGTGTGGTGTATGCCGTAATGGGCTTTGTGTGGTGGCTAGGCTGGTTGCGACCAAGTTGGGGCTTGTCGCTGCCAAATTCAATTGTGGGCTTTATGTTGGTGTGGTTGGTACTAGGTTATGCCGATATTTTGTGGGTAAACATGGCGAATGCTGCACATACAGCGGGGCTTATTTCTGGATGTTTGCTCGCCGGAGCCTTAAGTCTTGGGTCGGGTAAACGCTAGTGGCGTTTTATGTAGCTAAAAGGCGTACGTTAGCCTTTTAGCCCGTTATCTACTTTTAACCGCCTTGGTATAAGTATTTGGTGAAGATAACGTTCTTCACCACTTCGCCGCCTGTCTCTTGCTTCATGTGCTCTTGCAACGCTTTAAGAATAGCGCGGCGAATGTCTTCACGACCAGTTAGTGATTTAACTTTCTCTGCCGGTTGCTGACCGAATATTTCAATGGCAGTAGAGCGCAGTAACGGCATATGGTGTTCAGCAATTTCAAGCTGATTAACATCGTGGATCATCAATTCAACTGACACGCGTACATAGCCAAGCTTTTGTGCGCTATCGCTAATGTAGTTGGTAACAATCTCTGGCTCTAAGCCCAAATAAGCATAGTTGGCCTTGTCTTGCGCCACTGCTGCGTTACAACCAAGAACGAAAAAACTAACCGCAAAAACGCGTAAAACTAAAGACTTAAGCATAGTGAAGTCCGAAACACCAAAGTAATAAATTCACTTGGTAGTGTAGCAAAACTCTGATTAAACACACTACTGCAAAAGTTTAACCGAGTGAAAATAATTGAACATGACGTGTTATCATACTAACAGATTCATTATTCGGGCTTTTCGTGTGAGTTTTAATGCCACTTTTCCAGTGGGTTTGGCGGTTGACTGGCAAGCACCTTCTGGCATCACAATTCCTAATGCACAGCTAAAAAACTGGCTGTTAGACACTGGGTCGTTAACCGAGCGAGTACAGTCTTTAAGCAACCACTTTTCTCTAGAGCTTATTGGCCAGCACGAGCAGATTCCTCACGACAATGAACTGTCGTTGTTACTCGACAACGGTGAAACCCATTATCAAGCGCGAGAAATTCTCTTATGCGGCGATCATAAGCCATGGGTGTTTGCACGTTCTATCATCCCTCAAGCCTTTGTTGACAGCGAGCTTTCAGACCTTGGTCGAGAGCCTTTAGGAAAACGTTTGTTTAACGATAAGCGCTTTACACGCTCAGCGTTTCAACTGTGTACAGTGCCAGCTTCGCAGTTTGGTATTAACAGTAATCAAACCTTGTGGGGCAGGCGCTCGTTGTTTACGTTAGGCAACTACAGCATGATAGTAGCAGAGGTATTTCTTCCTTCCTCACCGGCCTATAGCCGCTCTGCTAAAAACGAAAAGGAAAGCGAAAAACAGTTATGAAGCACAATTGGAACGCCTATGCGCGACTGATGCGCCTTGATAAACCAGTCGGTATTTATCTTCTACTGTGGCCTACGCTGTGGGCGCTTCTTATGGCTGCACAAGGTTTACCGCCTTTAAGCATTACGCTCATTTTTGTGGCTGGCGTAGTTGTCATGCGCTCAGCCGGGTGTGTGATTAACGATTATGCAGACAGGAAAGTAGACGGTAGCGTAAAGCGCACTGCCCAGCGTCCGCTTGCAACCGGAGAAGTGTCGGCCAAACAAGCACTACAACTTTTTGGTGCGCTTATCGCTTTAGCATTTGTCTTAGTGTTATTCCTCAATTGGCAAACTATTGCGTTGTCGGTGGTAGCCTTACTTCTAGCAGCAAGCTACCCCTTCATGAAGCGTTACACCAATTTACCGCAGGTGGTATTGGGTGCCGCGTTCGGTTGGGCCATTCCTATGGCATTTATGGCCGTGATAGAAACAGTACCAGCGTACGGCTGGTGGTTGTTTATTGCTAACTTGCTATGGACGGTAGCTTACGACACCATGTACGCCATGGTAGACCGCGATGACGACTTACAAATAGGCATTAAGTCTACGGCCATATTGTTTGGAAAAAACGACGTACTCATAGTCATGCTGCTACAGACCGCTGCCCTTGCCATTTTGTGGTGTATAGGCTGTGCTATTAACGCAACCTGGCCTTACTACTTAGCCGTGCTGTTTTCGGCTCTGCTATGCGTGCGCCAGTATCAGCTTATTAAACGCCGTCAGCGTGAAGGCTGCTTCACCGCGTTTATTGAAAATCACTATATTGGTTTAGCCATCACGCTAGGAACGGCACTGCATTTTTATTTGGTGTAACAGTAAAAGTAACTAGCCCAATACAAACCATTGTTTATGGTATTCAGCCACAAAAAAAGCGCCATAAAGGCGCTTTTTGAGTTTCTATAAGCTTTGAACGCCTACTTTTCCGCTAGCTTCACTTCAAGTTCAGCAATGCGGCTTTCCATAGCGTCTAGCTTTTCACGAGTGCGAATAAGCACTTGGCTTTGAATATCGAACTCTTCGCGAGTCACTAAATCAAGCTTAGACAGCTGCGACTGCAATACCGCCTTTACTCGACCTTCGGCTTCTTCAGCCATGTTTTTAACGCCAGGTGGAACGGCATCAGCAATTTGTTTCGCTAAATCTTCGAGTTTCTTCGGATCCAACATGGAATTCCCTTATAATGCGCAGCTCAAATTATGAAAGCTATTCTATCGGTATCGACACGACATGCAATGAAAACTGTGTCGCGCCAAAAATGTACGTTGTTCTAGGTATTAAATGAAACTAAATGAAGCTCAAGAGTCTGCCGTAACCTTTGTGTCTGGCCCATGTTTGGTGCTGGCGGGGGCGGGTAGTGGTAAAACGCGCGTAATTACCAATAAGATTGCTCATTTAGTTAGAAACTGCGATATGCCAGCTCGCTACATTGCAGCGGTAACCTTTACCAACAAAGCAGCACGTGAAATGAAAGAACGTGTAGCGCAGACCTTGGGCAAGCCAGAGGCGCGCGGGCTAAAAGTATCGACCTTCCACACCATGGGCTTAACCATTATTAAAGCGCATGTGAAAGATCTTGGCTTAAAGCCAGGTTTCTCGTTATTCGACGATAAAGACTCGTTCGCGTTGCTTAACGATTTGACGTCCGACACCCTCGATGGCGATAAAGATCAGCTTCAGCTTTTACAAAGCTGTATCTCGAACTGGAAAAACGACCTTATCTTGCCCGATGCTTTATTAAAATCAGCTACCAGCACGGGCGAACGAGAGTTTGCAGAAGCCTACAAGCGTTACCAAGACAACCTTAAGGCATATAACGCGCTAGACTTCGACGACCTTATTTTATTACCTACATTGCTTTTAAAAAGTAGCGAAGCAATAAGAGCCAAATGGCAGAGCAAAATTCGCTACTTGCTGGTGGATGAGTACCAAGATACCAACACCAGTCAGTACGAGTTGGTAAAGCTATTAGTAGGTGAGCGTGCGCGCTTTACCGTGGTGGGCGACGATGACCAGTCTATCTATTCATGGCGTGGCGCTAAGCCACAGAATTTGCACCTATTACAGCAAGACTTTCCGCGCTTAAACGTCATTAAGCTACAGCAAAATTACCGCTCGTCAGGCCGTATTCTGCATTGCGCGAATATTCTTATTCAGAACAATCCGCATTTGTTCGATAAAACCCTGTTCTCAGAGCTGCAGTACGGCGAGCCGCTAAAAGTAATAGAGGCGAAGAACGAAGAGCATGAAGGTGAGCGCGTGGTGGCAGAACTGCTGGCGCATAAGTTCATGAACCGCACCCAGTTTAAAGACTACGCCATTTTGTATCGCGGGAATCATCAAAGTCGTATTTTTGAAAAGCTGTTAATGAGTAACCGCATTCCGTACAAAATCAGCGGCGGTATGTCGTTCTTTGGTCGTGCTGAAGTGAAAGACATCATGGCGTATTTAAGGTTGTTGGTGAACCAAGACGACGATAACGCTTTGCTTCGCATTATTAACACGCCAGGGCGCGGTATAGGCCGCGCTACGCTGGAAAAACTGGGTAACTTTGCAAATAGCTTGGGTGTGTCTATGTTCGAAGCGGCGACGCACCCTAACTTAAACAGCGTGTTGCCAGACAAAGCTTTTCATTCGGTTTCTACCTTTGCCCGCTGGGTAGTGGAGTTGTCGGACAACGCGGAACGGGGCAACACCGCTGACGCAGTGCGCACCATGATCCGCACTATGGGCTACGAAGAATGGCTATATGAAACCAGCGCCAGCCCCAAAGCCGCCGAAATGGCCATGGCCAACGTAAGTACGTTATTCGGTTGGGTTAACGATATGCTGGAAGGCAATGACCTAGACCAACCCATGACCTTAACAGAAGTGGTGAACCGCTTAATTCTGCGTGACATGATGGAGCGCGGCGAAGACGACGGGGAAGGGGACCAAGTACAGTTAATGACGCTGCATGCCTCAAAAGGTTTGGAATTTCCTATTGTATTCTTAGTGGGCATGGAAGAAGGCCTATTGCCACACCAAAGCAGCATTGATGAAGACAACGTAGAAGAAGAGCGCCGACTTGCTTATGTGGGAATTACTCGCGCCCAGCGCGAGCTTATATTCAGCCTTGCTAAAGAGCGTCGACAGTTTGGTGAAGTGATCAACCCAGAGCCAAGCCGCTTTCTGTTCGAACTGCCGCCTGACGATGTACAGTGGGAAAACCAGAAACCGAAGGCAACAAAAGAAGAACGCCAGCAAAAGGCACAGGTGGGAATTGCTAACCTAAGAGATATCTTAGGTAAAAAATAACCTACTTTTATAGTGGGGCGCCAATAGTAAGTGAGTATTTACTTCTAGCTTGCTAGCGATGTCATATCCAGCACTTTTGCGTGCTTCAATACTTTGCCTTGGCCATAAATGCATTCAATTTCGTTAAGCGCATCTAACTGTGCCTGAGAGTCTACGCCTTCAGCAATAACCTGAAACTTCAAATGTTCAGAAATAAGCATGACAGACTGGATAAGCTTTAAGTTTCGTTGAGAGCGAGGCAGTGACTTAACAAAGCGATGATCAATTTTGATGAAGTCGAAAGGGTAGGCAAACAAATAACTCAATGAAGCTAATCCGCTTCCAAAGTTATCCAGCACCAAAGTTACGCCCGCACGTTTTAACTTCTTAATAGCAGGAAGAATGAACTGAGAACGGCGATTTAAGTCGTTTTCATCAAACTCAAATACCAACTGACTGGGCGTTATGCCAGATGTTTCAATCACATTAATCATCTGGTTTACCATAGAAGCCTGTAGCAGATGATTAATCGAAACGTTAACCGCTATTTTATTTATCGGGTCGTCGGTGTTTTTATAATGGTTTAACAGCTCGCAGGCTTTGGTTAGCTGGAACAGGTCTAAATCTAGCGTAAGGCCACTATGTTCTGCCACTTGTCTAAACTGCTCTCTGGCAATCTTGCCGTAGGCAGGGTGCGACCAGCGAATGTACATCTCTTTATACAGTGTGCTGTCGTCATTAAGCTTTATAACGGGCTGTAGGAAGTAATCGAACTCTTCTTCGCGCAGTGCACGTCTGAATTCATTTTCAAGCTCAAGTTCTTCAATAAGCCTGTCGCGCATGCTCTTGTCGAACATAACAAAGCGTCCGCGGCCTAGCGTTTTCGCCTGATACATGGCTGCATCGGCATCACGAAGCACTTCATCAGCGGCGCGATAGTAGGTTTCTAAGTGCGCAATACCAATACTTGCACCTGAATACATCTCTCGACCATCAAGCAAGAACGGTTCGGAAATAGATGAAATTATACGGCTAGCCACTTCTTCTACGTCTGCTTCATCTTCAAAGTTATCAAGCAGTACAACAAACTCATCGCCGCCTAAGCGCGCTAGCAGGTCGTGACCACGAATACATAGCGCAATACGTCTAGCTACTTCAATTAAGAACTCATCGCCCGCGTGGTGACCTAGGGTATCGTTAATAACCTTGAAGCGATCTAGGTCGATAAACAGCACCGCAAACATGTTTTCGCTGTAACGCTGCTTACTGGCAATAGCCAGCTCTAGGCGACTAGTGAACATGGCGCGGTTAGGCAAATCAGTTAACGAGTCGTGATGCGCATCGTGAATAAGCTTAAGCTCAATCTCTTTACGCTCTTCAATTTGTTGCTTTAAGAACTTATTAGCACGGTTTAGCTCAGCTGTGCGTTCTTTAACGCGCTCCTCAAGCTCAACGTTATAGCGCTGCATCGACTCGGTATTACGCTTACGCTCAATGGCTACCGCAATATGATGCGATACAAAGCGTAAAAGCTCTTGGTCGCGAGAATTGTATTTAGCGTGTTTACCGTAAGTTTGTACGGCAATAACACCTGCAATTTCTCCATCTACAACAAGCGGCGAACCTAACCACGAGTTCGCACTGTTTAGCATGGTTTGCGCAACCGACACATCCAAATCGCCAGACTCTGCAAGCTCCAATACTCTAGGTGGGTTAACCAGCTCAGCTTGCCCCGTTCGCAATACGAATTCAGTGAGTCCAAGCCCCAAAGGTCTTGAACTTATGTTCTTTTCTTGTGCGTCACTAAAATACGGGAATGCGAGTAGCTCTTTTTCCTTATCAAGAATGGCAATGTAACAGTTAGGTGCGCTAATTAGCCTGGCTAAAATTTCGTGCAGACTGGAGTAAAACACGTCCATATCGCCTTCAAGGTTAGCCGCCAGCTCAGATATCTCGAATAAAGCCTGCTGTAGCGACTCTACTTTTTGGCGCTCTAATATTTCTTCTTGAAGGTCGTCGTTAATTTTTCGCAGTTGGCGGGTGCGTTCGCGGATGGTGCGTTCAGTGAGCTCACGGTTTTTTACTCTATCAACCGTGGTAACAATGTGTTGAGAAACAAACAGCAGTACTTCTAAATCTTCTTGCGTATAGTGCACACCTTCATCATAAGTTTGCACTACCATGGCACCTATGACTTGGCTTCCTCGTTTAAGGGGCACGCCCAGCAGCTCAAACGGCTGCGAGCCAACTAGCTTTATATCATGCTGAGAGGCAAAGTTTTCTTCGTCGTCACGTTTGTAAAATAGATGATCGCCGGTTTTTAGAATGTAACCGGTCATGCCGTCCATTAACGATTCAGCGGGGAGCTGGCGAACGGTTTGTTCGTCGAATTCGTCAATGAAGTAAGCGAAATCGACAACGTTACTATCGGGTTCGTAAAAGGCGACAAAGAAGTTATCGGCATTCATAAAATCGGCAATGATTTCATGAATAGCGGAATAAAGGCGATTAAGGTGACTCACAGAACTGGCAAGTTCAGAAATGTCGAAAAGCGCCTTCTGAACACGTTCAGCGCGCTTGTACTTGTCAGTGAGTTGCTGAAGCTGCGGTATAAGTTCGCGCAGTTCTTCTTCCGTCAACTCATGTTGCGTCGAATCTTGTGACATTCCGCTCGCCAGTAAAAAAGTAACGTTTCCCCAAAGAGTTAAATTACCCGATTAGAGGGTAAAACGCTACTTTTTCCATCAAGTTGTTACGATTTAGCGGGTATTAGATACCTTCAATCATATACTCGATTGCAGCTTTAATTTCGTCATCAGAACAGTTACCGCATGTACCACGAGGAGGCATAGCGTTAATACCGTTTAATGCGTTTTGCCATACGCCATCAAGACCGCGCTCATCTAGACGTGGTTGCCAGTCTGCTGCAACGTGAACTTTAGGAGCTCCTAAAACGCCTGCTGAGTGACATGCAACACATGCAGAGTTGTAAACGTCTTCACCAGACTTTGCACCGCCAGCTGCGCCAGCACTTCCTTCAGCCGCTGCGCCTGCAACGTGTACCTGACCTACCGGCTTAATGCGATCGGCAATTTCATCGTTACTCATTTCTTGTGCTTGTGCTGCAAAAACAGTTAGCGCAGTAGCAGCAACAGTTAACCAAGTCTTTAATTTCACATCTGTCTCCAGGCAATGATGAATTTGTTTAAAATATAACTGGCCAGATTATAACGGTTAATTGGGGTTGAACAACTATTTGAAGCCAATTACCCATAAAAAGTAAGGATTTTTAACACTTGTTCCAAGCCACCTAAAGAGATTTTAATAAATGAGTTGAAGCCAACCCACCGCGTAAGTATTATTACGCCCCGTTTGCAGCGTACATTTAACTGCGTATTTTTCCTTTGCGAACGTACATGGTTATTACAACCGTAGCACGATCCGCCCTTAGCTCAGCTGGATAGAGCGCGGCCCTCCGGAGGCCGAGGTCAGAGGTTCGAATCCTCTAGGGCGGGCCATTTCCTTTTCTCGTGATCTATGAAGGAATAATCCCCCTCAGCCTTTCTATATCAGAATCGGGCACGCCTACCTCAGACGTGGCTGCAACTCTAACGTCCAATCCAATGCAACATCAAAGTCATTCCAACGCATAGCAAAGTCGTTATACTGTTTTT
>NZ_JAFLMX010000292.1:0-5758 GCF_017849675.1 Alteromonas sp. AO-Serp | reverse complement strand
TTATTACTAACGCGAGGCGTCGCTCTGAGAAAGGTGAATATCAACTGGCCGAGTGGGACTTGCGTACTATTCGTCATTGTAAATTCATTTGGTTACCAAGCGGCAAAGAAGCTGAAGACAAGCATTGGGCTGAATGGCTGCAAAAACATCCTAGTATTGATGCCTATATTGGCGCTCAGCGCCTATTAGACGGAAGGGATCACCACAGGTTTGCGCATTACAATCATCTGCAGTCTGCCTACCCTTTCCCTGTTATTGCTTGTACAGGTGTACTCATGCATCACGCCGACAGGCTGCCGCTTCAACATGTATTGCATGCTACTAACGTGCATACCAGTGTAGATAAAATAGGTCGGGATGCGTTGAATAATGCAGAGCGTTGTCTGCGAACCGTACAAAAAATTAAGAAGCTTTACCCTGAGAAATGGATTGCCAATACCAATGCCCTTGCTCACGCATTCACATTTTCTTTAGAAGAGCTGCGCTACCACTATCCTGCGGAGCTTGTACCTGAAGGGTATACGCCCACTTCGTATTTGCGGGAACGTGTAGAGGCCGGTATAAAAGTGCGCTTTCCTGAAGGTATAACCCCTGATATTCGCCAAACCATAGAAAAAGAACTTACGCTTATTGCCGAGCAAGAGTATGAGTATTTCTTTTTAACCATTTACGACATTGTTCAGTTTGCCAAGCGACAACGTATTTTGTATCAAGGGCGCGGCTCTGCGGCCAACTCGGTAGTGTGCTATTGCTTGGAAATAACCGCAGTAGACCCAAGGCAAATAAGTGTGCTGTTCGAGCGCTTTATTTCCAAAGAGCGTAACGAACCGCCAGATATTGATGTGGATTTTGAGCATCAACGCCGTGAAGAGGTCATCCAATACATTTATCAAAAGTACGGCCGGGAAAGAACCGCTATCGCGGCTACGGTTATTTGCTATCGCTTCAAGTCAGCGTTTAAAGATGTGGGCAAGGCGCTGGGCTTTAGCGAATCACAGCTTGATTTTGTGGTAAAGCAGATTAATCGCCGAGACAGCGTTATTCCGTGGAAGTCTCAACTGGCAGGGCTTGGGCTAAATCCTGAGGAGCCTAGAGTACTGCAGTTAATTACCCTTACCGAAGCTTTACTCGGCACGCCCCGACACTTGTCGCAACACGTAGGTGGTTTTGTTATTAGCGCAGGGCCGCTCTACGATCTTGTTCCTGTCGAGAACGCCGCGATGGAAGAGCGCACTATTATTCAGTGGGATAAGGACGACATTGAAACCTTAGGCCTTTTAAAAGTGGATGTACTGGCGCTTGGGATGTTGAGCGCTATACGTCGTGCATTCTCTCTTATCAATAAACAATACCCTGTTGAAACCAGTATTCCGTTCATTACTAAGCTCGGAGATGACAAACAGGTTTTCGATATGATTTGTCGGGCCGATACGGTAGGCGTTTTTCAAATAGAATCACGGGCTCAGATGTCTATGCTGCCAAGACTCAAACCTCGTCGCTATTACGATTTGGTCGTACAAATAGCCATTGTACGGCCAGGTCCGATTCAGGGTGATATGGTCCACCCTTATTTGATACGCCGACACGGCAACGAAACCATTAGCTATCCATCTAAAGATGTGGAGAAAGTTCTGTCTCGCACCATGGGCGTGCCTATCTTTCAAGAACAAGTGATTCAGCTTGCCATGGTTGCAGCTGGCTTCAGTGGCGGAGAAGCCGATCAACTGCGGCGCGCAATGGCGAGCTGGAAAAAAGACGGTAGAATTTTTGAGTTCAGAGACAAGCTTATTAAGGGGATGACGGATAAAGGCTATGACAGTACGTTCGCCCACAACTTATTTGAACAAATAAAAGGCTTTGCAGGTTACGGCTTTCCTGAATCGCACTCAGCATCTTTTGCCGTATTAGCTTATGTGTCTTGCTGGTTGAAGTTTTACTTTCCTGTTGAGTTCTACGTAGCGCTGTTAAATAGCTGGCCCATGGGGTTTTATTCTCCGTCTCAGTTAGTTCAAGATGCTAAGCGTCACAACATACGGGTAGAAGCGCCCTGTGTTAACCAATCTGACGTTGAGCATTCTCTGGTGGTACAAGGCCAAAAAAAACACATTCAGCTTGGTCTTAAGCTTATTAAAGGCTTAAGTGAAGCATCGTCTCAGCTTATCGTGGAAAACCGTTCAGACAAAAGCTACACCAATGTTGAACAATTGCAGCAGCTATCGCTTAAAAGTCACGAACTAGAGGCACTGGCCAGCGCCGATGCCCTTCGCGCTATTTCAGGCAATCGATATGAAACTCGCTGGCGAATTATGGATACTCAAACGCGTTTACCACTGTTTAATACTGACGATTTTTATGCAGATAAAAATGCCACACCGCTCGGCGCTACGCCTTCTGAGGCAGAAAACTTACTTGAAGACTATGCCTCAACCGGCTTATCGGTAAATAACCACCCTATTTCTTTACTCAAGAAGCGGCATAAGCTTAAAGACATAAGCTGGTCTAATTCACTTAAAGACAAGACAAATAAATCAGTTGTAAAAGTGCTTGGCGCAGTAACAGGTCGTCAAGCACCAGGCACTGCCGCAGGTGTTACCTTTCTGACTTTGGAAGATGATATAGGCAATATGAACGTTGTGGTGTGGCAAGCTACCGCTCGTGCTCAGCAACAAACATTCTTAAAAGCTAAACTGTTACAGGTAAATGGTATTATTGAACGCTCCAAAGAGGGAGTTATTCATATCATCGCAGGTAAGCTTATTGATCGGACGCCGTGGCTCGAAAAGCTGTCATTAAGTTCAAGAGATTTTCACTGAGTATTTTACACCCGCAAAACGATAAATTATGGTGTATAGATACGCGACTTATTTTTGTATTAAAAAACTTCCTCTCAAGGAAATGCTTCAAAGATAATTTATTTGTATATTGTAAATTGCTGTAGTCATTTTGGAGTTTAGAATGATGCGATGTATTGGGCTTTTCATTGGCTGTTTGTTTAGCCTTAATATTTATGCAGATAAATATGTGATTGGCGCACAAAACTTAGCTTATTTCCCCCATTACGATTTTGCATCATCAACAGATAAAGGGGTTGCTTGGTCAATTTTAGAAGCTTTTTCTGAAGCTTCGGGACACGAGTTTGTGTATTTAAGCTTGCCTATAAGACGGCTTCAACTCGAGTTAGTTAAAGGTAATGTTGACTTTGTATACCCTGATAATAGAGGCTGGTATAACAGCATTACCACTTCAAATGACAAGTACTTTTCCCTCCCATTAACCAGCGCAGTAACGGGGACAATTGTAAAACGACAGAACGCTGGGAAAGGCATCGAAAAGATAAAAAACCTCGCTATGCCGTTAGGCTTCACACCGGTAAATTGGCAAGAAAGAATAGACACGCAACGTACCCAAATAACTTGGGTTACGGATATTCAACAAGGCTTGGCGCTTTTGTACCAAGAACGTGTAGACGGGTTAGATTTAGAGTATTTCGTTAGCCAGCGATCTGCTCCTCTATCATATGAGCAAGACGCATTTACTTTAGATTTGACGCTTCCACATAATGAAATTCCTTTTTCCCTATCTACGCTTTATCATCAAGACATTATTAGTGAACTTAATAAGTTCATATCCTCAAATCCAGAATTAATTGATAGTATAAAAACAAAATACGGAATAACCCCTTTCGAGCAGTTGTCTCAGAAGCTTTTGATAGAACAAGGATTGAAAATTGAAGAGGTTTGGAAATAGTATTCGTCGCTTTGTGCAAATGGTTGTACTACCAGTTGCATGCACACTTTCAAGCCCTTTTATTTCAGCTGATACCTATATCGTAGGCGCTCAAAATATTGAATATTATCCGTATTACAACTTTTCATCGGATCATGAAAAGGGGTTGGGTTGGGCTATTCTTGAAGCATTCTCAAAGCAAAGCGGACATCGCTTTGTATACTTGAGCATGCCAGTTAAACGCCTTCAGATAGAATTGAAAAAAGGCAATGTAGACTTTGTCTTTCCTGATAACGGCAGATGGTATGATCAAATAACCCATAGCCTTAACAAAGTATATTCTGAACCTCTGGCAGAAACATTCGCCGTGACTTTGGTTAAAACAGATAACCTTGGTAAAGGAATTACTCATATAACAAAACTTGCCACGCCAGACGGATTTTCCCCTGTAAAGTGGGAACAGCAAATTAAGAACGGTACCGTTAAGGTAACAGGCGTAAACAGTATTTATGATGGGCTTAATCTTCTACAGAGCGATAAAGTAGATGCTTTAGATGTGGAATATAATGCCGCTAAAAACGTTGCTCGTCGCTTTCCGCAAATGGGACCATTTGCCGCTGATTTAACCCTGCCACACAACGTTGTCTCATTTTCGCTATCAACCTTAAAACACCCCGAGATCATTGCCGAGCTCAATACATTCATACTTTCAGAATC
Source organism: Alteromonas sp. AO-Serp (assembly GCF_017849675.1). Classification (NCBI taxonomy): domain Bacteria; kingdom Pseudomonadati; phylum Pseudomonadota; class Gammaproteobacteria; order Alteromonadales; family Alteromonadaceae; genus Alteromonas; species Alteromonas sp. AO-Serp. The sequence continues at coordinate 1,315 of NZ_JAFLMX010000292.1, read as the reverse complement.
TGAAAGCATAAATAAAATTAAAGCGAAGTATGGTATTGAAGATACAAAGCAACTGATCGAGCGTCTGATGGAAGAGCAACATGTAAGTGCAGATACACGCTGGACACCTTTGTAAAAACTTCAACAGTGTCAGTAAATTACACTACTCGCGTGGAATAGTTCGGCATTTAGTTTTTATTATCTCTTTGAAATTAAAATAATTTTTAATTGGAAAAAATTTTGCTTGTTGATTATCAGATCAAGGAGCAATTATGAAACAGGCATCACTACTTCTATTTTCTTTTTTCATTATTTTCACCGCAAGTAGCGTACAAGCGAAACAAACCGTGAGTGTAGATTATATGCACGGCTTTGACGATATCGATGGTATGCGCTTCGCGTACAGGCCACTTGAACAAACGCTTACTACTGATTGGTTTGGCGACCTAAAGCTATACTGGGAAGTGAGTGCCGTAGTGTGGGAGTATGGTGAAAACGATACACATAGTACAAGCTACGGCGCGTCATTAACTCCTGTATTTATGAAACAGGTTTCAACGCTCTATGACAAATATCCCGTATATATAGAAGCGGGGATAGGAGCGAGTTACATAGGTAATCAGAAAGTCGCTGGTAAAGATATTGGATCTAACTATCAGTTCGAAGACAGATTAGGTGTGTTTGTAGAGATCGATAAGAAACAACATGTCGCACTGCGCTATATGCACTTTTCAAACGGCGGCTTCAACAATGACAACCCCGGATTAGACTTCCTGAACCTATCCTACGCCTACCACTTTTAAAGACATGGGGTCAGAGTACATTTCTGCACTGCAAACAACGACGCTAGGCTGTGTTGTTAGACTGTTAAGATCATTCATTCAAAAAAGTACACTGACCCCATTATTCTATATTCAAGCTGACATGTTCCTCGGCCTCTTTATGATAAGGGAGTAAAGCCTTTAAGCTGCCCATAATTGGGGGTCAGAGTACATTTTCATTTCGCCATCATCTGGTTAAGGGCCGTTAATATTTTGAGGAGAATTGGAAGTATTAATGTACTCTGACCCCATTTTTTGTTCCTTCCAAACGCAAAAAACCCGCCGTAAGGCGGGTTCTTCTTAATGGGACCTGGCAGTGTCCTACTCTCACATGGGGAAACCCCACACTACCATCGGCGCTAATACGTTTCACTTCTGAGTTCGGAATGGAGTCAGGTGGTACCGTATCGCTATGGCTGCCAGGAAAAACTGGTTTGCAGTAGCGTTTACTGCGTAAAGCTGAGAACTCTCAACCTCACTAATTTCTGTTAGCTCGCATACATAAAATGCTGTAG
>NZ_JAFLMX010000137.1:0-19931 GCF_017849675.1 Alteromonas sp. AO-Serp | reverse complement strand
CCTTCTAAGTTGTCCATCCACACCGATGTGCGCTGTAGGCGATCAGCCGTTTTCACATAAAACATCAGCACGCGGTCGATGTACTTTATAAGGGTTTCGGTATCTAGATCGGTGGCAAACAGGTCTGCATGTCGAGGCTTCATACCGCCATTTCCGCAAACATACAGGTTCCAGCCTTGCTCGGTAGCAATAACACCAATGTCTTTGCTTTGGGCTTCTGCGCACTCACGAGTACACCCCGAGACGGCAAATTTAATTTTGTGCGGCGCACGTAAGCCTTTGTAACGATTCTCTAAGTCAATGGCAGTGCCAACAGAATCCTGAACACCGTAGCGGCACCATGTGCTTCCCACACACGATTTCACGGTACGCAGTGCCTTCGCGTAAGCATGGCCGGTTTCAAAACCACCAGCGACCAGTTTTTCCCAGATATCAGGTAAGTGCTCTACGCGCGCTCCAAATAAATCAATGCGCTGACCACCCGTGATTTTGGTGTACAAGTTGTATTCTTTTGCCACTTCGCCGAGCAGAATCAACTTCTCAGGCGTTATTTCGCCACCAGGTACACGCGGTACAACGGAATACGTGCCATCTTTTTGCATGTTGCCAAGGTAGATATCGTTGGTGTCTTGCAGAGGAAGATGTGAAGCCTTAAGAATGTAGTCGTTATACACCGAGGCTAAAATTGAGCCGACAGCGGGCTTACAAATTTCACACCCTAGACCTTCACCATGCTGCTCTAGTAGCTCGTCAAAGGTGCGAATGCCGTTTACCTTAACAATGTGAAATAGCTCTTGTCGGGTATGGTTGAAGTGCTCACAAATGGCCTTTGATACTTCCACACCGCGCTTTTCAAGTTCGCTATCCACAACATTTTTAAGTAAGGCAGCACAACCTCCACACCCTGTGCTAGCTTTGGTTTCGCCTTTTACATCGCCAACGCTACAACAGCCGCCTTCAATGGCTGAAACAATATCGCCCTTTGTCACATTTAGGCATGAACAAATAGACGCGGTGTCTGGTAGTGCATCGGCACCTAACGCCGGTGCGGCATCGGATGAGGGCAGAATTAGGCTTTCTGGGTGTTCAGGTAATTCAATATTATTAAGTGCATACTGTAAGAGCGTGTCGTAGTCGCTGGTATCGCCAACGAGTACAGCACCAAGCACGTACTTTTGCTCGCTATCTACCACCAGCTTTTTGTACACGCCTTCTGGCTGATTTAAATAGGTGTAGCTAAGCGCACCGACTGTGCGTTCATGAGCATCGCCAATTGAGCCCACTTCCACACCCATTAGCTTGAGTTTGGTACTCATATCTGCGCCAGCGAACTCGGCATCGCCGCCGGTTATATGACTTACAGCCGTGCGCGCCATGGTATAGCCAGGTGCTACCAGGCCAAATATTTTGTTATCCCACAGCGCACATTCACCCACAGCGTAAATGTTTGGGTCAGACGTCACGCAGTGATTATCAATGACAATACCGCCGCGCTCACCCAGTGTTAGCGCTGACTTTCTGCCGAGCTGGTCGGAAGGTCGAATACCGGCAGAGAATAAAATCATGTCAGTTTCTAGTGCAGTGCCGTCAGCAAACACCATTTTATAGCGACAGGTATCACCGGCCTCAATAGTTTGCGTTGCCTTTTGGGTGTGAACCGTAACGCCCAATGCTTCTATTTTGTCCTTAAGAACGTTACCACCTGCTTGGTCTAGCTGAACCGCCATAAGCTGCGGGGCAAACTCAACCACGTGGGTGTCGAGACCGGCTTGCTTTAATGCGTTAGCGGCTTCTAAACCCAACAGCCCACCACCAACAACAACCCCTACTTTGCTCACTGCTGCTGAAGCTTCAATAGCGAGTAGATCGTCTATAGTACGGTACACCAAGCAATGCTCTTGATCGTTGCCAGGGATGGGTGGCACAAATGGGTATGAGCCCGTAGCTAACACAAGCTTATCGTAGCTAAACACCTGCCCTTCAGAAGTCGTCACTTTATTATTGTCACGGTCTATATCGGTAACCAAGGCATTGGTAACTACGTTTACGCCCCACTCGGCGTACTGAGCGGGTGTAGTGAGCGCTAAGTCATCAGCACTCGCGCCGCTAAAAAAAGACGACAGATAAACGCGGTCGTACGCAAGGCGTGACTCGCCGCATAAAACGGTTATTTCTACATTGGCATCGCTTTGGTGAAGCTGCTCAACAAAATGATGCCCCACCATGCCGTTGCCTACGACGACAATTTGCGTTTTTGAGTCCAATGAAGTCATGGTATTCCCCTTTTTTCGGGACAAAAAAAAGCCCGCTTCAACTTTCGTTGATGCGGGCTTCGTTGCCTATTTTGCCAACGGTTTAGGTCGGCTAACACATTTTACGGAGTGTTATAAATCACACAATTTTCAGCGATTGACACAAATCACCAAAACACACTTTACGTTTATAGCTATCCAAGTTCAGTGCCAAAACCGTAAACAATTGTTTTTATTTGATTTACTACAAAATAAGCATTATTCAGACTTCACAACTGCACCAAACAAACGCAAAACTGTGTTTACTTGGTGCATTAAGGCTTTCAAATAACTTAGGCCAGCTTATCCGTCGCTACGCGATAGCGAGGATCTTCAACCACATTAATTTCAACAAACTTATCGGCCTTGCGAAGCAGTGAGCGACACTCATCACTGATATGGCGAATGTGTAGCTTTTTACCTTGCTCTTCGTATTTGTCAGCAAGGGTATCTAGCGCATCGATACCTGATGAATCCCAAATGCGAGAGTCTTTAAAGTCAATAACTACATCATTAGGGTCGTTGGCGATATCAAACAGGTCTTTGAAATGCGATACCGAGCCAAAGAACAGCGGGCCGTCTAGCTCATAGACTTTCCAACCGTCGTTATCGATATGGGATCTCGCTTCAATATGACGAGCGTGTTTCCATGCAAACACCAGTGCTGAAACGATAACACCCACCACAACCGCAATAGCCAGGTCAGCGATAACGGTAACGCCGGTTACTAGGAAAAGTACGAACGCATCTTCTTTGTTTACGCCGCGAATAATTCTGAATGACGCCCACTCAAATGTAGCAATAACCACCACGAACATAACGCCAACAAGGGCAGCGAGAGGAATCATTTCAATTAGCGGAGCAGCAAATAGAATAAAGCCCAATAATACAACCGCCGCGGTGATACCAGACAAGCGGCCACGGCCACCAGAGTTAATGTTAATCATACTTTGGCCAATCATAGCGCAACCGCCCATACCGCCAAAGAAACCGTTTACGGTATTTGCAACACCTTGGCCAACGCATTCTTTGTTGCCGCGTCCGCGGGTGTCCGTCATTTCATCAATTAATGAAAGGGTAAGGAGCGATTCAATAAGACCAACCAAGCAAAGAATGACTGAGGTAGGCAGAATGATCATGAAGGTTTCCCAGGTGAACGGCACCATAGGAATAGCAAAGCTAGGAAGTTCACCCGCTAGCGTTGCGGTATCGCGCTGGTCAGCTGGTAGCAAGTCACGAACAAAGTCGATTACAGTACGCGCTTCAAGGTCAAGACCGTGTACTAACAAGGTTACCGTAACAATCGCTACCAGCGACGCCGGTACAGCTTTGGTTAGCTTTGGCAATAAATAGATAATGGCCATGGTTAGCGCCACAAGCCCTAACATCCAATATAGCAGCGTGCCTTCCATCCACTGTAATTCACCGGCTGCGTTAGTGACTTTGAACTGGCCTAACTGCGCCAGGAAGATAACAATCGCCAAACCATTTACGAAGCCTAGCATTACCGGATATGGCACCAGTCGAATAAACTTCCCGAGCTTGAAAATACCGCACATTATTTGCAGTAAACCTGCCAAAATAACCGCGGCAAATAAATACTGCACGCCGTGTTGGGCAACCAGTGCCACCATCACAACGGCCATGGCGCCAGTAGCTCCAGAAATCATTCCTGGGCGGCCACCAATAGCGGAAGTGATCAAGCCCATCATGAAAGCCGCATAAAGACCAATCATTGGTTCTACGCCGGCTACAAATGCAAATGCTACGGCTTCAGGGACCAAGGCTAGCGCCACGGTAATACCTGATAGCACGTCGTTTTTAACGTTGCTGTCTTTACTGGTAATTAAATCGAACATGTTCTCTCAGAAGCTAAGATGTTAAACACAACAACCCACCGTGGCGTACACCGCGTTAAAGCAGAACACCAAGTAGGTAGGAGATTTTTTCGGCGATTCTATCACCATTGTAGCTTAAAATCTTTTAATAGATTGTTACTAGGGCCTGTTGAACGTTGATGTGCAGCAAAGATCAACAGGCCCCAGTCCGAACTACTTGGCGCTTACGTGATAAGCGCAGGGCTCTTTGCCCCTTTCCTAATGCTGTGAGCTTGTCAATTTTTCATGTTCGGTCTCAGGGCTTAATTTAATAGCGAATGCTGACAAATTGCATCGTACATGGCATCGTATAATGGTTTTTATTAACCGCGTCGTTCAATGCGCTTCGATTTCTAATACGGGGCTACGGTAAGACGTCGCAATAAGGCACAAGTCTTATTCAACGAGGAGTTAAAGTGGTACCTTATATTCTGACTATTTTGTGCGTGCTAGTGGCAGGCGCTATTCATTGGATGTCGCCGAAGGCTTATTGGAAAGCCACTATCATGTCGACCGCCGTTATTTTACTATTTTCTGTAGCGGCATTGTTTATATTTAAAGCATCAGGAATGCTGGTTAGCGAGCACACTGGCGAGAATGCTGACTTTTCTGGGCAAATGTTAACTATCACCACAATGATTGCCTTCTTCGGTTTCTTAATTTCACTGTTTGTAGGTTGGTTTCTTCGCGTAGTCAGAAACTAATCTGGAAAGCAAAACCACATAGTTTGCGAGGCTGCACCATTTTGGCGCAGCTTCTTCCCTATTAACTTCCCTCTTGACGCCGCTAACCTTTCCGTCTCCCCTTATAAAGTCACCTTAAGTTAAAATTCCAGCCGAACCACATGCCGCGAAATGTCAGCACTCCGGGCGTTTTTGTTCACTCTAACGCTTATCTTCATTAATTCTAATAAACAGGGCATAAGTGTTGCTTGGTACACGTATTGCTCTGCTGAGTGCAGGGGCTAAGAGCAATGAGTTTCAAAAAACGTTTCGCCAATAGATGCACTCATCAAGAAAAAATTCGAAACGTGTGTACCGAAGATTAGCAGGCCTTAACATGCTTCATGAACCAGAACAGACCATTGCGCTTTGTAGCGACGCCACTAAGCGCTTTTTGCTAGCGGCCAAGCACGCCGAAATAACCGTGCTTGAGCAACTATCTAGTAATTGTCGAATTGTAATTGCCGTTCGAGAACTTATTCATGAACTGCAAAAAGAGCGTGGGGCCAGCAATATCTTTCTTGCTTCAAAAGGCGAGCGTTATGCCGCTGAGCGAATGCAGTACGTCAGTGCTAGCGAGCAAGCGGAGTCAATGTTGAAAAGCCACTTGAAATCGCTCTACCTGACAGATGAGATCACCACGGGTAACCCGCGGTTGTTGAGCAGCATTACACTTGCTATGCAGGCGACAGACTACCTGCCCAGACTGAGAGAACAGGTAAGCAAGCAGCTGCTGACACCACTGGAATCCACACGAGCATACAGTCGCCTTGTTGCCAGTTTACTTACGGTTATTTTTGAAGCGGCAGATATTGCAAGCGACCCGACAATTACTCGCTTATTGGTTGCATTGTTCAACTTTATGCAGGCAAAAGAATACGCTGGGCAGGAGCGGGCGTGGGGCGCTATTGGTTTCGCAGAAACTCATTTCGATGTTCGCCTTTGTGAAAAGCTGGCCGCGCTTCAGCATGCCCAAGAACATCACTTCAGTATATTCTGTGAGTTTAGCTGTAAGCCGCATAAAGATGCATTAGACGCGTTGAACAAAAGCCCTGCTGCAATCGATATTACACAGCTTAGAAATATGATTGCACAGCTTGGTGACGGCAGTCCGATTGCCGGAGAAATATCGGAAGTTTGGTTTGATGTAGCAACGCGTCGAATGGATGCAATGCAGACTATCGAAGTGGCGCTCACTGAGGCCCTTACTCAGCAAGCTAACAGTAAAGTCGCCGATGCAAAAAATGAGATGGCCAATCATCAGCAGTTGCTTACGCGCTTCAATGATGAACACGCTACTGATGGCTCACCGCTCACCTTATTGTTCGATCCAAGTATGCCTGGACTCGCGGAAGACACCAAAGAAGACGAAATCAAAACGCTATCACTTAACGAGCAAACGAAGACTTTATCTGCTCACCGCTCTTTTTATGATTTACTGCGTTCACAGGCCCAACACATAGAAGATATGGGTCGGGAGCTTGAAGAGGCCAAGCGTGCAATACAGGAACAAAAACTGATTGGGCGAGCAAAACTGGTAGTAATGGAGCAATTCGGATTAAGCGAAAATAACGCGTATCGTCGACTGCAAAAACAAGCTATGAGCGAAAATACGACCATAGCGGCTATTGCCGCTAAGATAGTAAATATTACAACAAAGACTACTGCTCAAAGGTAGCTACTCTCAATTGAGTCACTTCTAGTTTAATTAAGCGCGTTCTAGCTCTTAAGGAGAAACTAAAGTCAACAAAGGCCAAACAGTAAGCCAATTCTTAGAAGCTAGTCGCTGCTTAAAAACTTCGGACCTTGGATATTTTGGGTTAATACTTATGGTGCCTGCGAAGTTTGCTTCCAAACCAAATGGCGCGAGTATGTCTAAATCATCATTGGCTAAAAGACGAACCGCAACACAGGTTTCTCGTTCTATCCAATACGAAATAGCGTCGTGGCAATTTTGATAGGGAGCGTGCGCGTGAGCTACGTGCATACGCGCTTGGTTTTTAACTTGCCAATTAGCTTGAGGAACCATACGCGCTAGCTCGTGTTCAATGGCTTGTTCTTGTGCTTTCAGCCCTGAATTAGCAGCTGCAGAATTTGGTGAGTAAGCTTGCGGTTGAGGTACTGATTCCAATGTATTATCGGCACTCGCAACACTTTGCGGCGGATTAATTTCACCACTAAAGTAAATCACATCAATATCGTTAAGCGGAGTTGGTGTCGCTCTTGCGTGTAACTCATCCCATATGGCATTTCGAACAAATCCAGCACCAATGTACCCTTGCGGTAAATCGAGCGCTCTCAAAGCGCGAAGGCAACGCATGCGAAAAGGATCCCGCTTAATAATGTCGCCTAGCCGTTTGAGATCTTGCACGTTTAACCTTCGTCTTTTATACGCAGTTTGCGTTTCCACTTGATGATATAAAAGCAAAAGGCAGCCATACTGCCACCAGCAAACCACCCTGCAATAATGTCGCTAGGCCAATGCACGCCCAATAAAATGCGGCTTAAGCCAATACAAAATACAAGAAAGGTGGCTGCCATGTAGATCCACACTTTTACTGAAGCGTTTTGCGTGAAGTACGTTAACAAATAGGCGATATAGAAATAAACAAGCGTAGATAAGGTAGCATGTGCAGAAGGGAAGCTTTGTGTATACACACTTACATCCTGCATGGGCAGCGGAGGACGAGGCCTGTCGATGCCAGCTTTGAGTAAGAAAGTCGTTGCGATCCCCACGGCAACAGCAATCAAAAAAGTCAGTGCCTTTTTCTTTTCACCGGCCATCGCCAAGGCTCCGGCAACTGAAATCGTGACAAAGATAAGTGCCGTATTACTGCCTAACGCGGTGATATCGCGAAGCGCGTCTTCTTTCCAACCCGATACATTGCCTGCTTCGCTAATTACATTGAATAACGCATTGTCAAACGTAGTCAGCACGCCCATGTAGACAAACAACATCATAAGCAAAAAACCGGTGCCAAGTAGTAACACCTGAATAGAGGGTGTTTTAATGATGTCTAAGTAAGAGGCTAGCGCGCCGCTGTTTTTTGTTTCACTGCTTGTCATAAATCTACTTCCATTTAGTACAAAAAGAGCGTTATTGGTCGTGCTTGCTACCACCTAGGCAGTTTGGCGATACCATAGATTGCCCACCTCGAGCTTCCCACTCTGTAGGCGTATACGTGTGAAGTGCCAACGCATGAACAGGCCCCTGCAGCGCTTCAGCCGCAAGACCGTTAATTTCTCTGTGTCTCGCTATTAAGCGCTTACCCTCAAAAGCATCGCTCACTACCGTTACTTTGAAATGACTTTGAGCCCCTTCTGGAACATTGTGCATAAAACTCTCATCTACAACCTCGAGAAAACTCGGATTAAGTGCAGCTTCAATCGTAGTTTCCAGAAACGCTTTTACTTGCATTTGGCTTACCTTGTTCTGTGAATAAGATGTCGGAATGTTAGATTAATTCTACCACCGATAGGCTTAGCCGTCTTCGCAATACCGTGCACATAATGACTTTGTGTTGTTCCTGCCATAATTAATACACTGCCGTGCTCAAGCACCTGTGTATACTTTTCCTTGGTTTCTTTGTGCTTAAAAACAAAGGGCCTTGCTTCACCTAAGGTGACAGATGCAATAACCGGGTTTATACCCAACTCAGGCTCATCATCTGAATGAAAGCTCATGCTATCTTGTCCGTCACGATACCAATTCGCTAACACACTGTTGAACTTTGTATTTTGGGTTGCAGCACATAACGCTTCACAACAATCCTTAATGCTTAAAAGGCTGTTCGTCCACGGATTTGGCGACATGGTTAAATTCGAATAGGTATAGGTGCAATCGTCATCGCCGTGCCAGCTCTGAAGGCGGGGAATTTTTACCGGCTTGCCAAACAATCTGATCGAGTCCTGACGCCAGGGTAACTCGGCCTTCAGTAACTCAAAAAAAGTATCTGCATCATTTTTTGATAGCGCCTGAGGAAAATAAGTGACGTCGCCCTCTGACAGCGGGAGCTTATGAGATGAGCTATTGTTTTCTGGGGTCTCGAAAAGAGAAAACTGCATGCGTAACTATGATATTTCCGGTGATTTTTAATTTTGGCTATGGGCACTTGATCTCAAAAGTGCTTAAACACACCTTTGAAGCTCCCCCAATTACACCTTAATTACGCATGCATTGCTAATGTGGATTGATGTTAACTTCTATAAGCGTGATTTTTCTTTGAAGTCGTCATCTGCAGGTGTGGCACTGTATGCACCGCTGTCTTGAATAACGCCTTTATTCTTGTTCATCCACGTTTTGATTACGGTACTGCTCGCCGATGCGCTCGGTACTTGGGTATTGCTTGCGTCAAGTGTCAACGGGCTGAAAGCTCGTGACCAAAAATAGTGAGTCACTGCAGCACCGTGCTTCTCAGCCACTTGCCACCACGCAAAATTCCATGGTTTTAGCTCTGAAAATGCAATGCTATTCATTAGGCTAGCGTTATTGTCACCAGCAAGAAATGTGCTGGTAACCGGCGAGCTACGATACGCTTCAATGGCAATTCCCTTAGCTTTTAGTGCATCAACAATGCTTTTACTTCTCTCACCAGTCCAATCGTTATTCAGATAAGATTTTTCGCCTATGGAATAGAAAGGATCGAGCAATGCGATACGATTTGGCCGATATGATGATGTCAGAACACCTCTATTTACCGCATCGTCTAATTTCTCTGAAATAGTAAGCGCGAGCTGATTCCCCAAAGAGTGACCCGCTATGCGGAGCTCGCTACCATTAAAGTTAGGCATTCCATTCGTGAGTGAGTTGTAAAGTAACTGTGTTACCGAAGAGCTTGGTCCCGAGCTGTAGCTGCCATTTGACGACTTCCAGCGCATATTTCGAGGACCAGAAGCCGAATGAATCTTGGCTTCTGCATCTTTAACTTCAGACTCATCTGCAAACTGGTTCCAATACAGAATCCCTACATTATACCCTCTATCTAACCAATACCATGCGAGGTCTTCGTTAGGTCCTCCCGAGTTTGAACGATTCAACGTCTCGCGACGACGCTCCGTTACCGAGCCGTTTTGCCATCCGTGAATGTAGATAACCGTTTTATTATTGGCGTTGTAGTATGGATTAGGCTCATTAACATTCGCTTTTTTCGCGTCGTTGTAGTCAAACCAATACAAACCGTAATCTAAATTACTAAAGGCGGCATCAGGGAAAGTTACTTCAGCTTTAACATTTAGAGAGAGCGTTGAAAAGGCAATGGACAGTAGAATTATCAGTCGTATTTTCATAGTTTTCTCAGTTAATTATCAAGTGGTCAGATGAGATTTCATTAACAATATTTTCACACAAATAAAACAAAGTAAACGTTTTACCTTTTATTTTCATCGAAACATTCGCGTTTTGAGTCTTCTTGGCTGTTAGAGCCGCGTGGCTGATATGATAAGATAGGCGGCGCGTAGATAAACCAAATAGGCATTCCCAAAGTATGTGAGTGCTTTGAGCCATCTTTGAAAACAGACTCCAATGAATACAGAATTTATTTTTGCCGACCGACAATTCTCGCTTATTCGCTACCCTGAAAAGCACCAGCACATAAGCCTTCAAGCATGGGATAGCGCTGATGAACTCGTTATTGAGCACATTGAGAGCTTATTAAGTGAAGCGTCGCTTTCAATTGGCAGTGGTGACAATGATGGCTCAATGATGATTTTTAACGACGATTTCGGCGCGTTAGGTTGTTGGTTTTCGCACTTAGCACCTTACTGGGTATCTGACTCCTACATATCTTTGCGATCACTCTCTGAGAATTTAAAAGCCAATCATTTACTGGGTAATGCAGAAACGAGCAATAAAAACGGCCTGCTAACCGCGCCGCTGAAAACCTTGACTAGCGTGCAAAGCTTAACGTTTAAGCCAGAAAAGGCGCCGAGTCTTGTTGTGCTGAAGGTCCCCCGCGCCCTTGCACTTCTTGAACAGCAGCTTATTGATTTACAAAAATATATAACACCTGACACGCGTGTTATCGCAACCGGTAAAGTGAAGACCATCACAAAATCCGTACTCAACCTATTTGAACGATATATTGGCCCCACCACCACGTCCCTTGCCAAGAAGAAATCGCGGCTTGTGTTCGCTTCGCCTCGTGAGTCAATAAAACTATCTGACTCGCCCTATCCGACGCGCTGGCAGTGTAAAAGTACGATGGGAACGGCGTTAACTATAGACAATCTGGCGAATACGTTTTCTCGACAGTCATTAGATATAGGCGCTCGCATTATGCTTGAACATATGACGGTGAGCGCTAATGATGTGGTGGTAGATTTAGGCTGCGGCAACGGAGTACTGGGGGTTAATGCCCTTTCTCTTGCCCCTGATGCCAAAGTAATATTTGTGGATGAGTCCTATATGGCATTAGAAAGTGCCAGACTCAATGTGCTCAACAACTTCCCGGATAAAATTGATCAATGTGAGTTTGTTGCAAGTAATTGCCTTGAAACATTAATCAATAGAGAGAATAAACCTGCTGTTACCAAAATTCTGTGTAACCCACCGTTTCATCAACAAAACGCAATCACTGACCATATTGCATGGCAAATGTTCACTGATTCCCGGGACGTACTTATTAAAAGCGGTCACTTAGTGGTGGTTGGTAACCGACACCTCGACTATCACATTAAACTTAAAAAGTTGTTTGGTGGCGCTAAGGTACTTGCGAGTGACAAAAAGTTCGTTATCTTAGGCACTGCAAAACGATAAGCGATCAAAAAACATGCGCGAATTAAGAAAACATTTAAAGGCATTTTTATGAAGAAAATACTTTTATCACTGCTGACCGCCATCATGCTAATAGGCAGCAGTTCACCCGTTATGGCCAAGAAAGACGATGGGTCTCAGGTTCAGCCAGATAACTATTACCCTCGGGTGAAAATAGAAACCACCATGGGCGATATTGTGGTTGAACTGGACAGAAGACGTGCGCCAATTACCGTAAATAACTTTCTTCGTTATGTTGATAAGCGCGCCTACGAAGACACCATTTTTCACCGCATCGTGCCTGGTTTTGTTGTGCAAGGTGGTGGTTATACGGCAGACTTCAACGGCAAGTCGAACTTTCCAGATATCTTCAATGAGTCTGGTAACGGTTTGACTAACGACCTGCACACTATTGCAATGGCAAGACAAGGTGACCCGCATACCGCAAACCGACAATTTTTCTTCAACGTGAATGACAACAGCAGCTTAAACCCCGGAAGAGACTGGGGCTACGCGGTTTTTGGCGTAATTGTTGAAGGCGAAGATATTGTTGATGCCATGTCGGAAGTAGAAACTGAATATTCGATTCGCCTTAACGCGAATAACGTACCCATTGAGCCGATCATTATTAAAAAGATGACCGTGTTACCGCCCTTATAGCGATTAACAGATACAAACAGCCATAAAGAGCAATGCTTTATGGCTGTAATTCCAACCTGAACAAATGCTGTTTTGGGAACGTTTTGTCGAAGTAAAAGCCCTGCTTGTTAAATCCTAAGCGCTGTAAAAGCTTCTGCGACGCCATATTTTCTGGGTGCGTCATGGCTGTTAAAAAACGATAGCCCTTAGAGGCAGACCACGCTATAACACACTGACATGCCTCATAACATATACCCTTGCCTCTTGCTTCAGGCAGCATGGCAAAGCCTAAATCTGGACATTCAAATGCAAAGCGATTGAAGAGACCACAAACCCCTAACGGTTGTTTGGTTTCGGTTAATTCGACAGCCAGCAGGCCATACCCCCACTCTTCGCGCTGCGCATTTGTTTTGCCAATGTAGTCACACGCATCGTCTACTGTATCGACATTTTTACTTCCAATGTATCTAAGCCATAGCGGGTCCTGCTGCAGCGCAAGTACCCAGTGTTTATCATCAAAAGTAAGCGGCCGTAGCGTTATTTTATCGTTTGTAAAAATAGCGGTGTTTGTGTTCACACTAATCCTTTTAGCAAAGTTTTTATGACGCGCATGTAGTACTCGCTTTTGTACCTCTACATTTGAACATATAACTAGAAGTAAGACCTAAGGCAAACACTATCTCTTTGATAGAAGCCTGTCTATGTGCTCAAAGTGGTCTGGGTTGACCACTGCCGCGCGGGGGTACTTCGGGTTCGCTCTGTCGTTTACTCTTGGGTGCTCCCACAACGATGTATGGACGATAAATCGCTCGGCTTCCTCTATACCACCGTGTTCTAAGCATCCACTCAAGCATGTATCTACGTACGTTTGATGTACGGGATAGGCGTCATTTGCCTGTGTACAGTCGAGTGTTTCGCAAATCCAAAAGGTAAATTGTGCAAGCACATCGTCTAGAGACGCAGACCCCTTGTGTTGATGAAAGTTGAGTGCTTTAGCGCTTACTTCGACAAACCGATAGTCTTTTTCTCTCTCCTGTAAGGCAGGGTTAATTTGTGTTGGGATAAGCTGGGCGTTTAATTTGCTATGCGCATTGGCCACGGCGCCAACGTAAGTCTGCTTTTCATGAAGACTTCGCGTCACCCATGCCCTTTCGAAGCCAGAAACCGTCACAGGGATCCCTGGTGTAAAAATGTTGGAGTAGCGCTCTCGGCTGTCTTTGCTAAGTAAGCTTCCATAACCTAACACCATGTGTTTTTCGGTTTGCGTACTTAACCAATTCGCTATGTCATTCATTTTCACCTCTACTTCACAACCGCTCGACGTTTACCATCTTAAGCATGTTTATCTTTGCAGTTTATTCAACTAGAAAAAATCGTACTGACCACTTTCCCCTAGTATAAAAAAAGGCGATGTACTGAGAGCCCCAATACATCGCCTTGTATACCGCAGTGGAGTTGTTTAATTAAAACAACGCTCTCACACCCATAGTAAAGTTTCTACCTGGAAGCGGTGCTTGGTCTTTTAAGAAAGATGTATGAACACGGGCTTCCTCGTCAGTTAGGTTTTCACCGCGCGCAAACACTACCCAGTCAATGCCCTGTGTGCCAAATTCATATTGCACGCTTGCGTTAACCAAGGTGTAACCGTCGGTTGCAGTCTCAAATGACGCAACTTCATTTTGGTCGTCGTACCACGTAAAGCCCACGTCAGCACTTAAACCATCGTTCACGTAGCTTAATTCACTACCAAAGCGCATAGGCGGCGTGCGCGGAAGGTTGTCGTCTTCAATTTCTGCGCGGATATAGTCACCAAATACGGTTAAGCGTAGCGTGTCTGATAAATCAACGTAAGTTTCTGCTTCGAAGCCCCAGATGTCAGCGTCAGCCTGTTGGAAATAATAAATTGGCAAGCCTTCTTCATCGCCGTGTTCATCATGTCCATGCTCTTCGTGTTCGCTGAGCGCAATTAAGCCTGTGCTTGTTTGGAAGACATAGTCATCTGCCTGATTGTAGAAGAAAGACGCACTATAGCCCCAGCTGCCGGTAAATTTACGGAAAGTAATATCTAGGTTGGTACTAACTTCTTCTTTTACGCCTTTAAGTGTTTCTTCGATATGGCCTTCTTCATCCATATCAAATACTAAACCCACTTCGTAGCTTTGGGTTGCTAAATGCTGGCCAGCAGAGAAAAGTTCTTGCTGACTAGGCGCACGCTCACTGCGTGACAACGTAACAGCAACCGAGTGACCTTCCTGGTATTCCCAGTTAGCGCCCGCTGAAAGCGATAGACTGGTAAAGTCGTAGTCAGGGAAGTTGAAAGCAACGGCATGCTCTTCGTGTTCTTCACCCTCATGTTCCTCATCGTGCTCCTCGCCTTCATGCTCATCATGCAATACGTCAAGTTCCACTTCGCTGGCATCAGCGTCTAATGTCGTTCGCTCTAGTCGGCCACCAAGCTCAAAGGTTACATCACCTACTTTCTTTTGTTCTATTAGATAAAGTGCGTAGCTTGATGTGGTATTAGCTGGGGTAAAGGCTTCTTCGCCCACGGCATTGTAATCGCTATGATTAAACTGTAGCCCGAATACGCCGTGCCAGCCGTTCACTTCTTCGTGGTAAGCAGACAAGCGAATGTCGCTCGATTCGTTTGTGAATACCGTGCCTGGTTCACCGTCTTCAATTTCAGCATGTTCGTAATCGGTGTAAGCTGCGGCAAATTTAAGGTTTGTAAGTCCACGTACCGGAGAGTGCCACTCACCGGCTGCTTGATAACGGGTCATATCTACATCAAGTAACACGCCTTCTTCAGCGTGTTCTTCATGATCATGTTCTTCAAGATCGTGGTCTTCGCCCTCATGCTCTTCCTCACCATGAGCATGGCTATAGCCAGGTACGCCATATTTGTTGTCGAGTTGTTCCACAGCGAAACCGAAGTAGCCTTCTTCGGCCACGTAAGATAAACCTGCAACGACGTTACGCGTCTCCATTGCGCTGCTTTCTAGCACACCGTTTGGTTCATCCTCATCGGGATCGATAGACGCAAAGCCCGGAATATCCGCGTTATCTGTATCGCGATAAAATCCGTCGACATGCCATGCAATATTGCCACTGCCACCCGTTACATCTGCACGGGTATACGAGCCGTTATTCACTGTGCTATAGCTAGTTTCAGCTTCGCCTTCTACGCCGTCTATCTGATACTGAGGAATACGTTTGTCAACCACGTTCACCACACCACCAATAGCGCCACTACCGTATTGAAGCGTTGCAGGACCGCGAAGTACTTCCACCTGCGTTGCACTTGAAAGTGTGGTGGCGACATTGTGATCTGGACTTACTCGAGATACATCAGATACATCCAAACCGTTTTGAACAATCTTTACGCGCGGGCCATCGTTACCGCGAATAACTGGGCTGCTTGAAACTGGGCCAAAATAAGTGCTGTGCACACCAGGCGCGTTTTTGAGGGTTTCGCCTAAAGTTGGCGCTTCTATCTTACGTAATTTTTCCGCACCAATTACGGTAACTGGCGTAACAGATTCCAGTACTGATGATTGAAGCGCATTGGCGGTAACTACGATATTTTCGACGGATGCAGGCTTTAAAACGAAGTCTACATTTTGATCCGTATTTACGTCGCCTAAGTCGTTATCACCATGAATGTAGTTTGAAGAATAAACATGTAAATGAATATGTGGCTGCTTTACATCATCAAATCGATAAATACCATTTGCATCGGTGTATGCTACACGGCGACTGCCTTCGATTTTTACTTCAGCCCCTGCAACAGGTTGGCCTGCCGTGTCGGTGACTTTTCCCGTTACTGTGGTGGCATACACAGGCGCACTTAACAGCCCCGCTATGGACAAACTTAGCAGCGAACGCATTTTCATGGGTATTCCTCTGTGGATGTTATAACATTATTTAGTGATGTTATAACATTTTATCCATTGCCCATTGCTTGTCAACCGCTGCTTTACTCACTTAATCTTATGTTTTTGCAATTTAATCGGACGCGCCTACTGAAACCCAAGGTTTAAGCAATTCATAACTAATTGGGCCGAAGGTACTAAGCCCTACTCACTGTGAAATTGATCACTCTTTGAATACGCTTCGCGTTGGTTTTAAGCATAAGCAAACGATCGATGCCCAGCGCCACACCCGCACACGGTGGCAAACCTGCGTCAAGCGCACTTAGAAAGTTTTCATCAATGGGCTTAGTGGGAAGGCCATGTTCTCTGCGTTTCTCGTTATCAGTTTCAAAACGCAGTCGCTGCTCTTTTGCTGCACTTAACTCATGAAAACCGTTAGCAAGTTCAGCGCCTTGGTAATACACCTCAAAGCGTTCGGCAACCCGTTCATCAACTGGGCTTAGTTTGGCAAGCGCCGCCTGAGAAGCAGGGAAATCGTAGATGAAGCACGGTTTTTCGTTACCGATTTTAGGTTCGATTACATAGCTGAATAATAGTTGTAACTTGCTGTCATAGCTTAGATTTTGCGGCGCGTGAATATCTATTTTCTGCTCTTCCATTACCTTTAGCAAAACGTCGTTATCAGCACTTAACGGGTCAATATTTAAATAGGTTTGAAAAGCTTGCTGATACGTCATCTTATCAGCCGAAGCTGTGTTTAAGGTTTCTTGCAGCAAGGCGTCAACCTCGTCCATTAGCGCAAAATGGTCAAAATCTAAGCGGTACCACTCTAGCATGGTGAACTCTGGGTTGTGCCAGCGCCCTTCACCTTCATGGCGAAACGCTTTACACACCTGATAAATACTACCGCTGTCAGCGCACAGTAACCGCTTCATGGCATATTCAGGGGAAGTTTGAAGATACAGCGTAGTTGGCTTACCGGATGAGGCAAAATTGAATTGTGTATCAAACGCATCTAAATGCTCATCGGTAACCGTACCGTTTGAAAGTAAAGGCGTATCTACCTCTAGAACGTTTCGTGCGTAAAAAAACTCACGTATTGTTCTGAGTAATTCTGCTCGCGCAACACGCGCTTCATGAGTGGTAGTAGGCTGCCAAGATTGCATGTGTCCAAACCTAAGAAGAATAGCTAAAACAAAAAACCGGTACACAAAGGCACCGGCTTTACACGTAAACAGAATGTCTCAGATACTATTTTTGTGCGCGAGACACGTATTCGCCAGAGCGCGTATCTACACGGATAACTTCGCCGGTTTGAACGAATAGAGGTACGCGAACAACTGCACCAGTGCTCAGCGTTGCTGGCTTACCGCCTGTACCCGCTGTATCACCTTTAAGACCAGGATCAGTTTCAGTGATCTCTAGCTCAACAAAGTTTGGTGGCGTAACCGTGATAGGTGAACCGTTCCACAATGTAATGGTACAAACGTCGTTCTCTACCAACCACTTTTTATTCTCACCCACTGCTTTTTCGTCTGCAGCGATTTGTTCGAATGTATCGTTGTTCATAAAGTGGTAGAATTCGCCGTCGGTGTACAAGTAGGCAAGCTCCGTATCCATTACGTCAGCGCCTTCTACTGATTCACCTGAGCGGAAAGTTTTCTCTAAAACTTTACCTGAAATAAGCTTGCGGATTTTTACGCGGTTAAACGCTTGGCCCTTACCCGGCTTTACGTATTCGTTTTCTAGAATGTTGCAAGGTTCGCCGTCCAGCATGATTTTCAGGCCGCCTTTGAACTCGTTAGTGCTGTAATTAGCCATAATTCCTCTGTCTAAACATAAGGTACAAAAAGTTTCGTGGAACAAATAATACCTAAAAAACCGATTTCTGTAGAGCATAACTGGCAAAAAGAATTAGCAAGTAGCTTTACCGATCCTGCAAAGCTGTTGCAACACTTAGGTTTAGACCAAGAAAAATACGCCCAACATATTAAAGCGCGCCGATTTTTTCCTATGCGTGTTCCACGACATTTTGTGGAACTGATGGAGAAAGGCAATCCACACGACCCGCTTTTTTTACAAGTTATGCCGCTCAGCGACGAATTTCTAACATCACCAGGCTATAGCGAAGATCCGTTAGACGAGCACGATACAGCAGGCAAAGGCATATTGCACAAATACGATTCTCGCGTGTTGCTGATGGTTCGCACCGGCTGTGCGGTAAACTGCCGGTACTGTTTTCGCCGCCATTTTCCTTACGCCGATAATGCGGTAAGCAAACACCAATGGCTTGATGTGCTTGATTACCTTCGTAATAACAGCCAAATAAATGAGGTGATTTTCTCAGGCGGCGACCCACTGATGGCAAAAGACGATCATCTGTCGTGGCTAGCCAACGAAATTGCCGCTATTGCCCACATAAAACGCCTGCGTATTCATAGCCGTCTGCCGGTAGTGCTACCAGAACGAATTAGCCATGACTTTGTTGAATGGTTTAGCGCATTGCCGCTTCAAAAAGTATTAGTGCTGCATGCAAACCACGCCAATGAGATGTCAGAAACGTTGAAAGTGCGTTTAAATATATTGCGAGAAAAAGGCGTCACCTTGCTCAATCAATCGGTATTGCTAAAAGGAATAAATGACTCTGCCGATGCAATTAGTGATTTAAGCGAAACGCTGTTTGAAGCCGGAGTGTTACCCTATTATTTGCACGTTTTAGATAAAGTACAGGGTGCGAGCCACTTTTATGTGAGTGACGATAAAGGCCGAGCAATTATGGAAGAAGCGATAAAGCGCCTGCCGGGCTTTTTGGTGCCAAAACTGGTGAGAGAAATTGGCGGTCAACCCGGCAAAACGCCTATCGACTTAAAGTTGCATCCCTAACTTACGCGAAGGTATCGACGTTGGCGCCTAACGCGGGGTTTGAAGATGACGATTTTGGTACGTCAGAAGCTGATTCCAGCAACTGAAGCGACGCTTGTCCCTCTTGCTCTTGTTGGCTTTTAGCCAACTTAAGAGAGGCCAACTCAAGTGACGCACCGGACGTTCCAGAGGCACTAGTACCTTGTAGATCCATACCATTTTCCTTTGTTGCTTGTAGCAAAGTAAAAAAATGGGCAGAATTGCCCACCTTTACGGCGTGTTGTGCATTACGTAACCAACAAGCTTCGTAATTTACAACAGTCTTTAGGTTATCGGCCTTGAAAGACGAAACTTTAATCATTATTTACCGAGTGGCATTTATTGTGGCAACAATGATAGCCACGGGATTTATACGTAAACATAAAGTGTGCGGGTAATGCGTACACTTAACACTCAGAAACAAAAGGCGCGATCATGCAACAAAGCCAAGAGATGCAAGCTGTTCATCAACAACTTCAGGAAACCATTCAAACGTTACACCGCAAAGCTGTTGATGCTGACCAGATATTAGATAATTTACAGCGCGATCAAAAAGGTAAGTTTGCAGCAGTGTTTGCTGATGACAGCGGGTTT
This sequence comes from Alteromonas sp. AO-Serp, assembly GCF_017849675.1. NCBI lineage: Bacteria > Pseudomonadati > Pseudomonadota > Gammaproteobacteria > Alteromonadales > Alteromonadaceae > Alteromonas > Alteromonas sp. AO-Serp. Next base: position 284 of record NZ_JAFLMX010000137.1, on the reverse strand, counting down.
ACCACATCAGCCAAACGATTCGGTCCGTATGTACAAGAAATTGCCAGCGACTGGCAAGCGCTAAAAGAACTGGATGACGATGCGGCTAAACAAGCTCTGGCGCCACTGGTTAAAAAGATAGAATTAGCGTTGGTGACCATTGCGCAATTTCAGCAATCTCTATCTAAAAGCTAGTTCGTACTAAATTTAATAACGAAAAGCCCGCTTTATTTGCGGGCTTTTTTGAACTAGCTTCTCACTTACGGCGCACTCTCACGCCTTACTGCTTCTTTTTGATAAAGCGG
>NZ_JAFLMX010000152.1:0-19307 GCF_017849675.1 Alteromonas sp. AO-Serp | reverse complement strand
TTAAAGAGCCAATTGTGTGCTGCCCTAATGATCCTGACGATGCGAAAACCTTATCTGATGTTGCAGGCGATAAGGTAGACGAGGTATTTATTGGTTCATGTATGACAAACATTGGTCACTTCCGCGCAGCGGGTAAGCTACTTGAGCAGTACAACAAAACACTGCCAACCCGTTTATGGATGTCGCCACCGACTAAGATGGACAAAGCCCAGTTAATGGAAGAGGGCTATTACAACATTTATGGTCGCGTAGGCGTACGTACAGAAATGCCCGGCTGTTCACTATGTATGGGTAACCAAGCAAGGGTGGACGCGGGAGCAACCGTACTTTCAACGTCTACTCGTAACTTCCCTAACCGCCTGGGCGATGGGGCGAATGTATATTTGACCTCAGCAGAGCTTGCTGCAGTGGGTGCCATTGTTGGGCGCATTCCAACTGCTGAAGAGTACATGGAATACGCTAGCAAAATTAACGCAATGTCGGGTGAAGTATTCCGCTACTTAAACTTCGACAAAATGCCTAGCTTTAAAAAGGCTGAGGAAGAAGCAAAAGCGCGCATTATTCCAACATTGAATGTTGCTTAAAATAGTGTATAAACTACAAAGCCGGTGACCGTTAAGGTGACCGGCTTTTTTTATGGCGAAAAGGAATGTCTAATGGGAAAATCTTTCTTTATTGTTGCTGCACTTGTATTAACCTTAGGGTGTGCAAAAGCGCAGGTTGACCCTGTATCGTCGCTGAATTCAGTGGACTTTGAATCCATTACACTTGAGATTGGCGGCAAGCACTATGAAGTTGAGTATGCCAAAACCTTTGAACAACGCGCACAGGGTCTTATGTTTCGCAAAGCCTTGTGTGAAGACTGCGGTATGTTTTTTAAGTTTTCTAGCCCAAAGTTTGCGGGCATGTGGATGAAAAATACCTTTGTTCCTCTAGACGTAGCATTTATCGACAGAAAAGGCGTAATAACGGATATAAAACCTCTCACTCCGCATAGTTTGGAGTCGGTCGGATCATCGAAAGAGGTACTTTACGCGTTGGAAATGAACCAAGGGTGGTTTGCCGAGAATAATATTAAAGTAGGCGACCAAATAACGATTGATTAACCGCGCAAAAGGCGCGGTTGCTGCTAGCGAAATGCTAGTTTTATTCTGGAGTTAAATATAGTGACAAATGCCTTATCGATAGCTAAGTTCGGTGGAACTAGCGTTGCGAATTACGAAGTAATGCAAAACTGCGCCCGAATTGTTGCCGGTAATGACAAAACGCGCATTGTGGTAGTGAGCGCTGCGGCAGGTGTAACCAATCACCTGGTAAGCTTAGCGCACACACCTATGACGCAACAGCAAATTGAAGAGACCTGTCAGGCCATTATCAATATTGAGCTTGCCATTCTTAACAAGTTGAAAGATAAAGACACGGTTGAGCCAAAACTCAACGACTTGTTAGATGAAATGCGAAGCTTAGCGTTTCATGAAGAAATCCTTCACCGTGATGATTTAAAAGATCAGCTGCTTTCAATGGGTGAGCGGATGTCATCGCTGATGTTCTCTTCAGTGCTTGCAGAGCAGGGCGTAAAAACCATGAACTTTGACGTACGTAAGGTGTTACGTACGGACAGTGAGTTTGGAGAAGGTGCGCCGCAAATCGAAGAAATCGAAAAGCTGTCTAAACAATTGCTGGCACCTGAAATTAAAGACGCGATAGTGGTTACTCAAGGCTTTGTTGGTGCTGACGAGGAAGGCCGTACTACAACGCTAGGTCGTGGTGGTTCAGATTTTACGGCGGCGCTACTTGCTGAAGCGCTTGATGCCGAATCGTGTGAGATTTGGACTGATGTAACAGGGGTGTACACAACTGACCCGCGCATCACGCCAGCTGCTCATCCGTTACCTGAACTCAGCTTTGAAGAAGCGGCGGAAATGGCCACCTTTGGTGCCAAGGTACTACATCCTGCCACTATGGAGCCTGCGCTTCGCAAGGACATAAAGGTGTTTGTAGGCTCTAGTAAGGAGCCAGAAAAGGGCGGTACTTGGATTGTGCGTGATTGTGAGCACGAACCACCGTATCGCGCTATTACTCGCCGTAAAGAGCAGGTAATGGTGACAGTGAAAACACCTAAGATGATGTATGCGCAAGGCTTCCTACAGCAGGTATTTGCCATCATCGCTAAGCACAAGCTAAGTGTTGATTTGGTTACCACGTCAGAAATCTCGGTATCTTTTACCCTTGATAACCCTGCAAACTCTGTGGCTCAGCGACTAAACAAAGAAACCATTGCTGAACTTGAAACTATCTGTGATGTGAAAGTAGAAAAAGGTTACGACCTTGTCACGGTTGTAGGTAACAACATGCAAACCGCTGTTGGTGTTTCTAGCAAGATTTTAGCTGCGGTTTCAGATTTCAACCTGCGTATGATTTGCTTTGGCGCCAACCCGCACAACCTATCGTTCTTGGTTAACGAGACCGACAGTGACGACGTGGTTCGCAAGCTTCACACGGCGTTATTTGAATAAGCACCTAATGTGCTGAATGACCCCAAAAAACGGTCGCCTTAAAGGCGGCCGTTTTTATTTCACATCAGTTTGTAGATGATTTCAAAATGTCGACCGGTACAATGATTTCGTGACGTTTATTCCACGGTAGGGTGAAAGGCGAGTCGTAGCCCATATAGCTAGGTTCACCATCAAGCTCAATATTATTGTCCCTAAGGGCTTTAAGCAGTTTATTCGTATACTGCTTCTTATCGCTGTCCTTGTTGAAACCTGAATAACGAATAGCGGCTACCGTTCTCGCTGGTACAGTAACCAGCGATACATCTTTGTGCGTAGGCACAGGAGCGCTTTTAATGTCATATTTGCTGGGCAAGAAAAACATCATTGTTTCTGAAGATGAGACTTCGACAGGAGAGGTCATTGCAATTTCTTGAGAGCGCTTTCCAACTTCTACGGGGGACGTCATTGACACATTGCTACTGGATGTATTCTCACCAGAGATATAATTAAAGAGTAGCTGAAATGCTCCGTTATCTTCATTCCCACTAGACATTACGCCTAACGCTTCATTGTAATGCCTCACTTCAATATCTTCATCAAGGGTCTCGATAATGGAATAGGGAAGGGTTTCTGTATCTTTGTAATATGATGGCTCAGCCTGGATCATTGTTGACACCAATAAAGTAGTAATGAAAAGAGGCAAGCGAAAACGGGAAAATATCATTCTTTTTTAGTGGTTTGTTACGAATAGTCCTTATACGAATTAAAGCCGATTAATGCTCAGTTAAACGGTTCTAAAGTAACTATCTATGCATTCCTAAAGTGTGCCAGATTAATTGTCGGACACAAAAAAGGGGCTAAAAGCCCCTTCTTAAAACAGGTTTGTAAAAAGCGTTACACTTTAAACTGTCTGATAGACTGTTGTAACTCTTCAGCAAGTCGAGCCACTTCATGGCTAGACTCAGACGTTTGCTGTGCTCCAGCTGTCGTCTCTTCAGCGATACCCACAATAGTTTCAAGCTTTTCGCTGATCTCTTGTGATACCGTATTCTGTTCACGGGCAGACTGCTCAATTTGAGAGCTCACGTCATGGGCTTTGTGAACGGCGTCTGAGATGATATCCAACGCCTGTGTAGCCTTTTCAGTTTGTGCCACACACGCCGCAGTTTGCTCTTTACCTTGGTTCATCACCGATACCGCTTTTTCAGCACCCGCTTGAAGCACTTCAATCATTGCGTTGATTTCTTGTGTCGATTCTTGAGTTCGGCTGGCGAGGGTTCTTACTTCATCAGCAACAACCGCAAAGCCTCGACCTTGTTCACCAGCACGCGCTGCCTCAATAGCAGCATTCAAGGCGAGCAGGTTGGTTTGATCTGCAACACCACGGATAACGTCTAAGATGCCACCAATGCTTGCGCTGTCTTGATGAAGCTTATTGATAACGTCTGCCGCTTCTTGAACGTCACGAGATAAGATCTCAATGGTGTTCTTATTCTCTAGTGAGATTTGGCGCACGTTCTCAGCCTCAGCATCCGCATGGCGAATTTGACTTAGTGTATCTTCAGCGTTTTGCACAACCAGTTGAGACGTAGAGTGCATTTCTGTGGTTGCTGTTGCTACTTGGCCAATTTGTGATTTCTGATCCTGAATTGAATGCGTCGTTTGCGCCGTCACTGCAGACGTTTGTTCTGAGGCGGCTGCCAGCTGTTCAGCACGAACGTTAATGGCTGTAATGAGCTCCTTCAGGTTTCCAATTAGCGTATTGCAGTTTCGGGCTAAAAGACCAAATTCGTCTTGCGCCGAATCGTCTAGACGGTGAGTAAGGTCACCCGATGAAGCCACCGTCAGAAGTTCATTTACACGATAAAGCGGACGTGTGATTGCGCGTACGGTCACGTAGCCAATAAATGCTGCTACTGCAATCGAGATAATAACAACCACAATAACGAACGTGTTGCCCGTCGCAATGGCGCCGTTAACCTGACTTTCTACATGTGACGCTTTCTTGTCTGCAAGATTGAGCAGGTTTTCTAGAGCGACAACCGCTTGCGCGATATTTGAGTCTGAAGCGTTAAGCGCTTTTTCAGCATCATTTCTGCGCTCTAGACGATCAACATGAAGCTGAACCACGCCATCGTTAGCTTTAATCGCATTGATTGCGTTGTTAACCAAGTCGTTAATATCATCAAGAGTACCAGAATCATCGCGGCCGCCCGCAGTTTGCATCATGTCGCTTAATTGCGTGACCACTTTCTCGACAACCAAATCAACTTCGTTGCCTAGCGTCTGTGAACGAACCAGTGTCTCTGTTTTAATGTACTCGTATGAAACCGTTAGCAAAGAAAGCAGCGACGTCTCAAGTTGGCTGCCGATTTCTGCCGCACGTCGTAGGTTAGGGTCGCGCTGAACAGCATCTAAGTCTGAGAAGTCTAGAAGGTAGGTAGATGCATCGTCTGCGTTGTCTTCAGCGTCACCCAGTCTGTCTTGAATTGTGTTGCGTATATCAAGGTACATTTGGTGATTTTTGTACATCGCTTCAACATTGGTGATATATGCTTCATATGACTCACGTACAGTATTTAGCGTGCTCTTTAGTTCAGGCTCGTTATTAACGGCCTGCGCCAGTTTCTTATATTCACTCTCAAAGGTGTCTTTGGCAGAGTTAAAAGACGCTCGTTTGTCTTTTAAGCCATTTAGATCTTCTTCGATGTAGCTCTCGAAGGTAAGTCGGCCCATATTGAGAAAGCTGGCTTTAAGTGCATTGCTGCCTGCTACTGTGGGTAATGCAACGTCATTTACTTCTTCCGTTGCTGAGCCTATTGAGTTGAGGTTATAAAGTGAAACAACACTAATGACGATCAGAAGTGCGCTAATCGCTACAAATCCCCCGATTACGCGTGTGGCTACCGTTATTTTCATCGGAACTCCTGGATGAGTGTTTTTTATTTTTATCCCTAACGATATTACCCGTCTCAGCAAACAAAATATAGCGATTAAAGAAGCTAGTTTGCTTAATTACTGAGTAGATAATGAGACATTATCGTTACTATCGTAAGTAAGTGTATCGGCTACAATAACTTAATGTTTATTTTATTTAGCACTTAAGTGTAGAAAGTTTAACTGGTAATACCAGTTGATGCGTAAAATTATACACGTAAATATGTGCGAATTGGATAATTGCGGAGCCAGTATACTCTGGTTTTAGGCAGAAACACTCACGAGCGAAGCGGAGTTCAGGTTTAGCAAAGTCATGCTTTGCCCCCAAACATAGCCTGTATCTAAGCCGATAAATTGATGACTGTTCGTTTGGCCCGACAGAGCTGCCCAATGCCCAAATATCACTCGTTGATCGTCAGCGAGCTTTTTATTCTCTACTTCAAACCATGGTTTTAACGTGCTACTAGTGCTGTGGGATACTGCGCTGGGATGAGATTTGTTATCAAAATCGAGTGTGCCATCTGTATGAACAAAACGCATGCGCGTACACGCATTCACAATAAAACGCAGTCGCTCATCACCCTTAAGTTTATCTGACCAGTTGTTGGGTTTATTACCATACATTTCTGAAAGAAAAGCAGCGTAATTGTCGGATTTTAGGATGTTACTAACTTCGTCACTAAGTGAAACGCACTCATCGATAGACCATTTAGGATAGAGTCCAGCATGCACCATTACTGATTGCTCATCTAACTTCATTGCCAACGGGAACTGACGCAACCAGTCAATAAGTTCGGCCAAGTCTGAAGCATTAAGTAGAGGCTCTAATTTGTCGGATTTTTTTGCTTTGCGGATGCCGTTTACAACGGTAAGTAAGTGAAGGTCGTGGTTTCCTAAAACACTGCTAAACTGGCTGCCTAGAGACTTTAAAAAGCGCAATGTGCTCAAAGAATCTTCTCCTCGAGCAACTAAATCACCTACTGCGAGTAGCGTATCGTTTTCTTCGTCGAATTTTACTTTATCTAACGCGCGACGAAGACCATCGTAACAGCCTTGTATATCACCAATGACGTACGTGTTACCTTGCGACATAGAAACCTTAATGAAGAATACTTGGAATGGCTAATCGGAAAACGTCGATAGGAACGCGAAAACGCTCGCCGCTCTCTAATTCCATTACATAGTAGCCTTCCATATTCCCAACCGGTGTGTCAATGACAGCGCCACTGGTATAGTCAAAATGCTCGCCCGCTTTCATGATAGGTTGCTTGCCTACAACCCCATCACCTTCAACTTCTGATGTCTTGCCATTTGCATCGGTAATTTTCCAGTAGCGACTGAGTAATTGCACCGTATGGTCGCTATTGTTCTCAATCGTAATGTGGTACGCGAAGGCAAATTGCTTTGAATCTGACGGAAGGTGGTCGGGAAGGTGACGGGTTTTCACCCGCACCTTAATATCAAGTACATCCATAGAGAACTTACTGCTCTTGTTGGTGCTCTTTTGCCGACACAGCGTTTGCTATTGTGGCAAAATCGTTAAGTGATAATACTTCTGCGCGAGAGGTAGGATCGATACCTAGCTCGCGGATCTCCTCTTCACTTAAACTGTCTTTCAGCGAGTTGCGAATGGTTTTTCGGCGCTGGTTGAACGCTTGCGCACAGACGCGCTCAAGCGTATTTACAGACTCAACGTCTACTGGCGGAGCCTGATGCGGCACTAGCTTCACTACTGCAGAATCAACCTTCGGGGGTGGCTTAAAGGCCCCCGGCGGAACATTGAGTACCGGAATGACGTGGCAGTAATACTGCGCCATAACGGAAAGCCTGCCGTAATTCTTAGAACCTGGTCCTGCTGCCAAGCGGTTTACCACTTCTTTTTGAAGCATAAAATGCATATCTTCTATGCAGTGAGCATGATCAAAAAGGTGAAACATTAGTGGTGTCGAAATGTTGTAGGGCAAGTTACCAAATACGCGAAGCTTTTTGTCTTTGACTGGCATTTCTTTAGAAAGGGCGCCAAAGTCCATGGTCATTGCATCTTGTTCAATAACCGTTAGCTTATTGCCGTTAAATGGATGGTGTCTCAATCGCTTAGCAAGATCTCTGTCTAGCTCAATGACTGTGAGTGCATCTACTTCTTCACAAACAGGATCTGTTAATGCGCCTAAACCGGGTCCAATTTCTACCAGGTTTTGTTCATTTTTTGGCGCGATGGCCGCAACAATCTTGCCTATCACGTAATCATCGTGAAGGAAGTTTTGTCCGAATCGCTTTCTGGCCGTATGGCCTAAGTGTGTTTTACTCATTGTTGATGATGTGCAAGCTCGATGGCTTTTTCCAATGCTTTTCTGAAACTACCGGCGTCGGCTTCACCTGTTCCTGCTAAGTCTAATGCAGTACCGTGATCTACCGATGTACGAACGAAAGGTAACCCTAGCGTGATATTCACTGAAGCCCCAAAACCCTTATATTTTAGCACGGGTAAGCCTTGATCGTGATACATAGCCAGCACTACGTCAGCATTTTCCAGATATTTGGGTTGAAATATGGTGTCTGCAGGTAGAGGGCCTGTGATCTTTAAGCCTTCTTCTCTTAGTTCGTTAAGCGCCGGAATGATGGTATGAATTTCTTCAGTGCCAATGTGACCATCTTCACCCGCGTGAGGGTTCAAGCCACACACATAAATGTGAGGTTCTTTAACGCCAAACTTCAATTTAAGGTCGGTGTTGATGATATGAATGACCTTATGAAGACGCTCTCGGGTGATAGCTTTCGCTACATACTCAAGGGGAATATGCGTGGTGGCAAGCGCTACATTAAGACCTTCAGTTGCCAGAAGCATAACCACATCAATGGTATTGGACTGATACGCAAAAAACTCAGTATGACCGCTGAATGATACCCCTGCTTTGTTGATAATGCCTTTGTGTACGGGGCCGGTAACGACGGCGTCGAAGTCGCCATCCATATTTGCCTGACACGCCTGGCGCAGAGTTTCTACTACGTATAAACCGTTTTCGCTATCAAGCTCGCCTGGCGTAACGTCAACGGATTTATCTATTTGCTTTATAAACAACGAACCCGCATCTTGAATTTGCGGGTTAGTGGCATCGTAATCGATTAGCGTTAATGGCAGCCCCAAGGCGCTTGCTCGTGCTTTGAGCATTTCGCCATCGGCAAACACGACAAGCTGAGCTTGCCATGTTTCCTGGGCCAGTTTTATGATCAAATCTGGCCCGATACCCGCCGGTTCTCCCGGCGTTATTGCTATTTTAATTGGTGTACTCATGAATAACTTATTGTTACGAGTCGACAACTTCTACGTAAGCGGCATCACGCATCTCACGTAACCAGTTCTCGGTTTCCTCTGAAAATTTACGGTTGAAGATAAGCTGGTAAGCTTTATCTTCTTTGCGCTTATCGGTAGCGTCATCAATACGACGTTCAATAAGCTGAATTAAATGCCAGCCGTGCACGGTACGAACAGGTTCACTAAATTCTCCAGGCTCAAGCTGTGCAAGTGCGTCTTTAAACTCAGGCACGTAATTATTTGGATCCGACCAGCCAAGCTCGCCACCGCGAAGGGCTGAACCAGGATCTTCTGAATGCTCTTTAGCTAGCTCTGCAAAATCAGCTTCACCATTTTTCACCTCTTCCTTGAAGCGGTTTAGCATGGCTTTAGCTTTGTCTTCGCTAAGAATGATTGACGGTTTAACAAGAATGTGGCGAGAGTTTACTTCTTCCACCGTGACTTTCTCGATACCGCGCGTATCTAATACTTTTAGGATATGAAAGCCTGCACCGCTTCGAATAGGTCCAACAAGAGCATCTTTGTCTTTGTTTTGAATAGCTTCAGCAAAAAGCGTCGGCATGGCGTTAATGTTAAGCCAGCCCATGTCACCGCCTTCGAGCGCTTCGTTACCTGATGATGACGCAATGGCGATTTTAGCAAAATCAGAGCCTGACTCTAATAGTGAAATGACTTTGTCTGCACGCTCACGTGCTGATTGAATATCTTCATCTGTAGGCTCTGGCGGGAAACCAATAAGAATGTGACCTAAGCGATATTCAGCTTGAGTAGCGCCTTGCTGTTCCATCAGGTCAATCAAGGTTTCAATTTCTTGAGGTGTAATATAAACACGGCGACGTACGTTAGCACGGCGAACTTCACCCATGATAACTTCTTCGCGAATGTCTTCGCGGTAATCATCGTATGCAATACCTTCTGCCGCTAATTGGGCACGAAGTTCTTCAATCGTTGCATTTTGATTCGCTGCAATGTTGCTAATGGTTTGCTCTAGCTGTGGATCGCTAATGCGAATACCCATACGCTCTGCCATTTGAAGCTGAAGGCTCTTAGTGATTAAACGCTCAATTGCCTGTGTACGAAGCGCACGATCTGACGGTAGCTGTTGATTATTAGCTTCTGCGTTGCGTTTAACGTCTTGTACAAGGGCATCAATTTCGCTTTCAAGCACAACACCTTGGTCAACAATTACGGCCACGCGGTCAAGCATGACCTCTTGCGCAACACTGTTAAACGAGAGTAGGGCACCTAACATCAATGCACGGATAATGAACTTCATACACACTCTTTTATTATTGGTTGATTGCATTTAAGCGCTGTAAGCGCTCAACTGCGGGTTAATTTAAACTATAAGGCTGACGATAGCCAAACATACCGTCTTGAAGCATGCTTCTTTGGGTACCAGATGACCCGATGCCTTTGAAAATAAATTGTAGCGATATTCCAGAATCAAAATCGTCTGTTGTCTGTTCGCCGCTAGCATTGTAACGGTTGTTCAGACTGCGCTGCGCAACTAATCGCACCGCCCAACAGCATGATTCATACTGGATACCTGCATAGGTTTCTACACTTCTATTGCGTTCAAGATCTCGGTAAGTACGGCCAACCCACTGCCAATTTTCAGAAATAGGCCAGCTTGCCGAAATACCAATTTGATCTATGGTTTCACCACTGAGATCGCGAACATAGCGATGACTTAATTGAATAAAGCGCGAATCATCTTTGCGGTATTCAATACCCACGCTGCTTAAGTCAACTTTGTCTGTGTCAGTGGTCACTTGCACATCAGAATGGAAGAACCAGTTTTTATTAAAGCGCCAATCCACTTCAGCGGCGAGCGCTGAACGATCTTGATTCTTGGTTGCCGCAATGACTTTGTTATCTTCAAGGTAGAATATCTGACCCACACTAAGAACAAATTGTTCCCGATTGTTTTTATCCAACATGCGTGTGGTCGCGCCAAGGGTGATTTGGTTGTTATCGCTTATCCTATCAAGGCCAGTAAATTCCTGACCTCTAAACAATCCTTCAACGTCGGTTAACAGCGGCGTTGAGTCATAGAATCCAATCGCAGTTTGGTCTTCATACGATGTATAAAGATATTGAATCTTTGGCTCTAAAGTCATCGACATATCGTCGCTGAACCACGATTTATCCCTTTCAAAATATAATGCGCCATAAAGGCGAGCTTGTCCTAATGTGCGTTCAACATCTTCTTTTAAGTCAGTTCCTTCAACATTGTCTTGTTGATAAACCGTTTGAAAAAGCGTGGTTTCTGCGACAAGTTCACCCCATGCTGCGCGAAGCGGCACCGCTAAAGTAGGTGCAACGTGAAAACGAGTCGCCGTTGGAGCGGTATCGAGAGTATTGTCAAAGTGTGCGACTTCTGAGTCTAGGTTGAACTCTAGATATTCACCTAACGCTTTGTTGTAGTTGATTTTGATCTCAGGTACGGCGCGATAGCTATCTGCAGTATTACCCAGTACTTCAAAATCTTTTATCTGCATATTTACGGATAGATTTTGCGAGTAGTAACTTAATCCAATGCTACGATATAGGTGGGTGTCAGCGCGACTATAATAATCTGAACCAAGATCAACTAAATAGTTGTCGTCACTTAATCCGTTGAAATCAACGTTTAGTAGCCAGTTGTCAGCTATAAGCCCTTGATGCTCCAAGCGATAAAAATATCGGTCAGGGTTCCCACTAATATCTGAGTCGCTCGGCAAGTACTCCACGTATGCTTTGCCTTGGCTACGCTCCGTTAGATAGCGGAACTCAGTATTCAGCTGAAGACCGCGAAGGGTCATCAATCGCGGTGAGATAGTCATGTCATAGTTGGGGGCAATATTCCAGTAAAAGGGCTGCGTATAGTCGACGCCCGTTCTGCTTGAACTGGTTAACTCTGGAAACAATAAGCCCGTTTGGCGCTCGTTGCTAACAGGGAACGCAAAATACGGTAAATAAAACACTGGAACATCGGCAATGTAGAAGCGTGTGTGTTTGGCTTGGCCCCATACGGTCCCTTTTTCCAAACTAATTTCACTGGCGCGTATTAGCCAGTCTTCATCGCCTTCAGGACACGTAGTGAAGCTAACTTCTTTGAGCACAATTCCCGTGTCTGTATCTAATACAATATCTTTTGCGGCTCCCTGACCCACAAAACCCGTCAGCTGATAGCGGGTATTTTGCATTTCTAAGCGCTCTTCTTCAGAGCGAAGGGTCACAGCATCGCTTTCTACTTTTAACTGCGAGTCTTGATACGTTACGTCGCCTTTCGCAATAAGGTCTCTGCCACTTCCGTTAATTTGTGCTTGAGATGCACTAATTACCGCAGTATCTGACGTGATATCAACATTACCAGAAAACAGCGCTACGGTATCTTGGATAATTTCAGTACGGTTAGCTTCAACCTTAACGTGGCCTTTGGGCATTAATGCCTGGCTACTGAAAGTAACAGGTTCGACTGAGCAGAATGCAAGAGGGACTGCATCTGACGTTGGTTTAGAATTTGAAGCTGTCGTTTCCTGTGCAAACGCGACTGTAGGCAAAAGAGTCGCGGAAACAAGCATGGCGCAGGTGTTTTTCATGCGTTAATGGGCGGCCTGTTTTGTTGTATGTTGCTTTTAAACCCAAGTAAGACGACGTCCGTCTCGGTTAGTTCGACATAACGTTTAAAAAAACAGTGATAATGCACATTACTTCTTGGCAAAGAGTTAATGTAGCTTTCACTCGCTATTACTATTTATATAAGCGCTCAATTCTAAGCACTTCTGTCGTAATTACCAACCATTCAGACAAAAAAATGCACTTTTATATGCACAACACATCAAAGACGGAGGCAATTAGTGGCAGTAAGCTTGATTTCAAGCTGCACAAGCCCTAGTTAATTAACTTATGTATTTGATATGATGATTGGTATAACGCGCTCTGCACGGCGTGATTTCACTACAGTAACATCAACTTTCTAAACAGTGCACCAACGGAGTATGACGCGATGTCAATTTGGGGAAAAATCCTCGGCGCCTTGTTCGGCTTTATGTTTCTTAAAATACCTGGGGCGATCTTAGGGCTGTTAGTCGGGCACTTTTTTGATAAAGCCTATCGCCAAGACTTCAATCAGCTAGGTGGCTTTGGGCGCTTTTTTACCGATCAGGACAATCTGAAGCAGCAAGCTATTTTCTTTCATAGTTTGTTTAGTGCGTTAGGCCATCTTGCTAAGTCTGACGGCAAAGTAACGGACAGAGAAATTCAAATCGCCACAGCATTAATGGACGAGATGCGTTTAACTGGGGATGCCCGTCGTGAAGCTCAGGATGCATTTAGAGAAGGCAAAGCACGAGACTTTCCTTTAGTCGATACGTTGAAAGGTTTTTACGACGCCAGCCACGGTAGACGGGATATTCTTCAAGTATTCTTAGAGATCCTTATTCAAGCCGCTTTCGCCGACGGTCAGCTTTCACAGGAAGAATACAACGTACTCGAAAAAGTAGCGAAGCCACTAGGCTTTAGGCGTCGTGATTTAGATTATCTAATTTCAATGTATGAAGCTGAAATACGCTTTAGGCAGCGGTCTAACTCTGGCTCAGGACAACGCACTCATTCAGGTCAACGTCAGCACAGCCAATCAGCCTATTCAGAACAGCAAAGTTTAGATGATGCCTATCACATATTAGGTGTGACGGCATCCGACGATGAAAAGACAATAAAGCGTGCCTACAGGAAGCGCATGTCTGAGCATCACCCCGATAAGCTGGTGTCTAAAGGGCTACCTGAACAGGCAATGGAAATTGCGAAAAAGAAAGCGCAAGATATTCAATCAGCCTACGAGCTGATTAAGCAAAAGCGTGGCTTTTAGATGGCAAAAACTCAACGTGAGTTAACTTATGTGCCTGCAGCGAGTCAGGCGCATATCGATGGTTTTATCGAGATGCTTTGGCTTGAGAAAGGACTGTCCGATCATACTCAGCAGAGCTATCGCACCGACCTTACTAAGCTTGCTATCTTCAGCAACAATCAAGGCGTAAAAGATATCGCTGTGCTGACCACTGAGCAGCTTCAGGACTATTTAGCCTATCGTCACGACAAGGGGCTGTCCACACGCAGCACCCAACGTGCGCTTAGCGCTATCCGGGCGTTTTTCGTATTCCTAATTAGTAAGCAGGTTCGCGTTGATAGCCCAGTTTCCGCGCTGTCTAATCCGAAAACACCCAAAGCTTTGCCTTCTTCACTCAGTGAGCAACAAGTTGAAGATTTGCTAAATGCCCCCCTTACCGACGACCCTATTGAATGTCGGGACAAGAGCATGCTTGAAGTGCTTTACGCAACCGGCCTTCGTGTAAGTGAACTTATTGGGTTAACAATGGATCAAATAAGCCTTCAGCAAGGCGTAGTTAGGGTTGTGGGTAAAGGGAATAAAGAGCGCTTAGTGCCCCTTGGTGAAGATGCAATAGAATGGTTGCTGACCTATATCAAAACAGCACGACCAATACTCGCCAGTAAAGCCTCTGATGTGGTTTTTCTAAGCAAGCGCGGACAGAAAATGACGCGCCAAACATTTTGGCATCGCATTAAATACTATGCGGTGAAAGCGGGAATTGAGCAGCACCTTTCTCCCCACACGTTGCGTCATGCCTTTGCGACACACCTTTTGAATCACGGTGCTGATTTACGTGTTGTACAAATGCTGTTGGGGCACAGCGATTTGTCAACGACTCAAATATACACCCATGTAGCGACAGAGCGACTTCAAACTTTAATCCACAGTCATCACCCACGTGGCTAAATATTCAAATAAAGAATGCTATAAATTGGGGGCTGTATACGACGAGGCTCAGTGACGACGTATATAAAATAAAAAGGTCTATGGTAGGATACGAGCCATGCAAAACGTTTAGAAAATACATTTTCCGTTAGTGCTTTAACGGGGCTGAGTTTAAATGTTGACGTTAAATGTACTGAGGTTAAAAGAAAATTAGCGTTTAACGTGCAATTTTTTGCTAAGTTTTACGGTCTGAACGTTATGAATGTAAAAATTTTTAGCAATTGCTTTAAATGGAAGATACCGATTCAAGCAGTTGCATGTTAAGCCAATAAGTACAAGAGAACTTAAATGGCAAAATGGAGAGTATTTAGTGAAAGCAGTAAAGAAAGTATTGTTAGCCAGTGTAGTTGCGGCAGGTTCTCTATTAGGGCTTAGTGCGCAAGCGGCTGATGAAGCGGCTATCCGTGATAAATTAACCTCAATGCTAGGGTTAGATGTAGAAACTATTGCTGACTCTCCAGTATCAGGGCTGGTTCAGGTATCAACAAACCGCGGTTTATTTTACGTAAGTGAAAACGGGCAGTATCTGCTTCAGGCTCGTGTTTTTAACATTGATGAAGAGATGCGTAACGAAACAGAGCTGGCACTTTCTGGGCTGCGCAAAGAAGGCGTAAAAGAGATGGAATCATCGTCTATTACGTTTAAGGCCAAAAACGAAAAGCATGAAATAAGCGTATTTACTGATATTACGTGTGGTTACTGCCGTAAATTTCACAAAGAGATTGATGAACTAAACGATGCGGGCATCACCGTACACTACCTCGCGTTTCCACGTTCTGGGTTAAACAGTGAAAACTACAACGATATGGTGTCGGTGTGGTGTGCGAAAGACCCGCAAAAAGCGTTAACTAAAGCTAAAGCGGGTAACGACGTAGCTAGCGCAAGCTGTAAAAATAAAGTGGCAGAGCAGTACATGTTAGGTCAAAAATTAGGCGTGAATGGCACGCCAAATATCGTACTGCCAGACGGTTCATTGATTCCTGGTTATCAGCCAGCTGCGTTGCTTGCTAAAGCATTGGAGGAAGCTGAATAGCCATTCAGTCCTTAACCTTAAATATGATAAAAACGCACGCTTTGTGCGTTTTTTTGTTTTCTGCGGTATGATTCGTCCTCATATTTTCTAGCGTTTTTTCGTACAGTTTTGCTTTGCAGTTCACTCGGGCGTTTACTTGGAATCTGCACTAATTATCAAGTGTCCCGACTCCAGTCTTTTTATTCAAAGCCTATTTGAACTGGCATCGACAACTGCATTTACAGTATTGGTTAGTGGTATTTCATGATTTTGCCTATTGTTCGCCGTGAGGTTACCGGCGCCTCGCTTAGTTCCGACTTACATCCTGTTATCGATAGAATTTATCGCGGTCGTAATATTGCGAATTTAGATGACTTGGAGAATGGTCTAAAAGGACTAACACACTTCAATGTTTTGAAGGGCATGCCGCAGGCCGCGCAAATTCTCGCTGATGCTGTTGTACAAAATAAACGTATTATTATTGTGGGCGATTTTGATGCCGACGGAGCAACCAGTACATCGGTATGTATATTGGCGCTTCGAGCCATGGGCTATCACAACGTTGATTTTCTTGTACCTAACCGCTTCGACTTTGGTTACGGACTTAGCGTGCCTATTGTCGATGAAGCTGCCAAACAGGGGGCAGAGGTTATTGTCACAGTGGACAATGGCATTTCCTGTATTGACGGTGTGACCCATGCAAAGTCGTTGGGAATGCAGGTTGTTGTTACCGATCACCATTTGCCAGGTGATGTTCTGCCTCCCGCTGATGCGATAGTAAATCCTAACCAACCTGGCTGTGAATTCCCTTCTAAAAATTTGGCTGGGGTTGGCGTTGCCTTTTACATCATGCTAGCACTTAAAGCCGAGTTACAGCAGCAAGGGTATTTTGAAAAAGCGGGAGTAGCGCCACCAAACCTAGCGTCGCTACTTGATATTGTTGCGGTTGGCACCGTGGCCGATGTAGTAGTGCTTGATAAAAACAACCGAATTTTAGTTCATCAAGGCCTTCAGCGCATTCGGGCGGGTAAGTGTCGACCTGGCATTAAAGCATTGGTCGAAGTAGCGAATCGCGATTGCGCTCACTTAACCTCAACTGACTTAGGCTTTGTGGTTGGGCCAAGGCTTAATGCCGCGGGTCGATTAGACGATATGTCCCAAGGCATCGCGTGCTTATTAGAAGATGAAACCATTCAAGCGCGAATGATCGCTGCGGAACTCGATGCGCTTAATAAAGAACGCCGTGAAATTGAGACTGGCATGAAAGCGCAAGCGGAAACTGTACTAGAGCAAATGGCGCTGGATGAAGGCGATATGCCAAGCGCACTGGTGGTTTATCGCGAAGACTTTCACCAAGGGGTTATTGGTATTGTGGCAGGGCGTTTGAAAGAGAAATACCTTAAGCCTGTTATCGCTTTTGCCCATCAAGACGACGAGATCATTAAAGGTTCGGCACGCTCAATTCCTGGCGTACACATTCGCGATGTACTTGATGAAGTTAATACGCGCTACCCTGGCGTTATCGAAAAATTCGGCGGGCATGCCATGGCCGCTGGATTAAGCTTGCCCGTAGCTAAGCTTCAAGAATTCGAGCAGGCTTTTGTTGATATTGCGCGAGCGCACATGGCAAAGCTTGATGGAAATCATGCTTTACTTTCCGACGGAGACTTGTCATCGAAAGAGCTGTGTTTACCCTTTGCGCATTTACTGCGTCAAGCAGGTCCGTTTGGACAGGGCTTTGAATCACCGCTATTCGATGGTGAATTTGCACTACTTGACCAGCGCTTAGTTGGCCAAAAGCACTTAAAAATGGTGTTAAAAAGTGACGGTGCTAACGAGGTCGATGCTATTGCGTTTAACGTTGATTTAAAATCATGGCCGAATGCCATGGTCAAACGTGTGCATATTGCCTATCGACTTGATATCAACGTATTTCGCGGTCAGGAAACCGTGCAACTTATTGTAGAGCAAATAGAAGCGCGTTAGCGGGAGCGAGTTCACACGCAGACGGATGGCCAGTCAGCCTAACGAGCAATAAGCGTAAAGTTGTGGAAAGAAGGGACAAAGGTGAAAAGCGAAAGACAAAAGCTGGTGGATAAGCATAGTCAGCTGAATCAAACCGACAATGCAAAAGTGATTTCCCACGTTCAGCGAGAAGAGAAAGACAGCGACTGGATTCGCCACACCATTATGTTAGAAGGTATTGATGTCCCTTTTATCTATCGGCGTAAACAGCAATACCAAAGTTTAAAAGGCGCGCGAGTGAACGTAACCTACTATCGCCACGTTGAAGAGGTGGCTGGCATTGAGTTTGAAACCATGAAAGTGGTACGAATTAAGCGCAGCTGATATTAACTTTGCCAAAGGCACCAATTCGACAACAATTAACACACAGTGAGCAACAATGAATAATGAATGGTTAAATGCCTATGTACTGCATAGACGCCCTTACAGGGAGACCAGCTATATTGTTGACTTTTTTACCTTAGAAGAAGGGCGTGTTAGTGCGGTAGCGAAAGGGGTGAAGAATAGTAAATCTGACAAGAAAAGCCTGCTTCAACCTTTTCAGCATCTTCGTTTACAGTTAAGCGGAAAGTCAGAGTTAAAAAACTTACGTCACGTTGAAAGCGTTTCGCCTTCCATCAACCTTGTGGGCACGGCGTTATTTTGCGCCATGTACGTTAACGAGCTAACTAATCGCGTTATGCCGGCAGGGCTTGCCAGCGATGGCGTTCACAACGCGTATGAAAATGCGCTGCTGTCCCTTCGTGATAATAGCGATATAGAAGTGACCTTACGTCAGTTCGAATTTGCACTACTTGACGAAATGGGGCTGTTACCCGACTTCACTACCGACGTCGAATATGAATTGCCCATAGAAGAAACCGGTAGCTATCATTTTCATATAGACGCAGGGTTTGTGCGACTGCCTGACGATATGGCTGGTCCCCGCGGTATGCGAGGCTTTCCCGGACAAGCGCTGCTTAGCTTGTCACAGGGGGAATTTACGCCGCTAAGTAAAAAAGTGGCTAAGGTGCTTTGCCGGGACTTGCTGAAACTGCTAATTGGTGACAAGCCACTTAAAAGCCGCGAGCTTTTTATGCCCAAGCCGCGGTAATAGCATTAAATTATTTTCTCTTAACTCAAACGCTTAATAAGCACGTTCTACAAAAAAATTTGCTACAATTGCGACTTTCCTTAAAAGGGTATTTTTACCCTTAAAGCAACGTATTAAACAGGAAGAGCAGGCCTCTTCTATCGCTCTTACAGGTTAGGTGGTGAAATGAGCACGATTTTATTAGGCGTTAACATCGACCATATTGCAACGCTGCGCAATGCGCGCGGTACGCATTACCCAGATCCAGTGCACGCAGCGGATATTGCCGAGCGTGCAGGTGCAGACGGCATTACTGTTCATTTGCGTGAAGACCGCCGTCACATTAAAGACCGCGATGTACGCATTTTAGCGCAAACCATTAATACCCGACTTAATTTGGAAATGGCGGTAACCGATGAAATGCTGGCAATTGCCGAAGAAGTGAAGCCTGTTTTTTGTTGCTTAGTACCTGAAAAGCGTGAAGAGCTGACTACCGAAGGTGGTCTTGATGTGGCAGGGAATTTTGACAACATCAAGGCGGCGTGTGAGCGACTCGCTAGTGCAAACATTTTGGTGTCGTTATTTATTGATGCAGACAAAGCGCAAATTGACGCGGCCGCAGCATGTAACGC